>JAYVXL010000593.1:0-4518 GCA_043785185.1 Myxococcales bacterium | reverse complement strand
CTCCGCGACGCCCGCCGACCCCGTGCCTCCGTCGACGGCGACGGCGTCGGCGACCGTGAGCGCCGCGCCGGACGTTCCGCCGAGGCGCGTGGCGCCCGCGCCCAGACGAGTCCCGCCGCCCGCGCCCGCCGGGACTGCGCTCGGTTCCGCGGCGCCGACCGCGTCGGCGGCGCCACCTCCTGATCCCGCGCCCGTGCCCGCGCCCGCACCCGCCGCGACGGACTGATCCGCGCGCGTCGCCCGACGCGGCGAACACCCCCGCGTTGTCACGCCTGCGTCAGCGCAGTCGCCGCGAGCTCGGCGGGGGCCCGTCCTCGTCGAGCGGCGCGAACAGCGCGTCGACGTCCTGCTCGCTGAAGCCGCTCGAGATGGCCTCGTCGCCGAGCAGCGTCGCCGACAGCCACCGCTTCTTCTGCTGGAGCCGGACGACGCGCTCTTCGACGCTGCCGGCGACGAACAAATTGTAGACGAACACCGGCCGGCTCTGGCCGATGCGGTACGCGCGATCGGTCGCCTGCGATTGGGCCGCAGGGTTCCACCACGGGTCGTAGTGGATCACGGTGTCGGCGCTCGTCAGGTTGAGGCCGGTGCCGCCGGCCTTGAGGCTGATGAGGAATACGTCCGCGAGGCCGGCCTCGAAGGCGTCGACGCGCGCCTGCCGGTCTTTCGTCTGGCCGGTGAGGACGAGGTGCTCGACGCGCCGCTCGCGCAGCCCCTCGGCGACGAGCGCGAGCATGCTGGTGAACTGCGAGAAGAGGAGCACGCGGTGCCCTTGCGAGAGCTGCTGCTCCAAGAGCTCGAAGAGCGCGTCGTACTTCGCCGAGCCCTTCACCCCTTTGGCGGCGTCCATCGCGACGAGGCGCGGGTCGCAGCAGACTTGCCGCAGCTTCATGAGCGCGTCGAGGATCGCGATCGTCGACGCCGCCAGCCCCTTGCCGCGAATGACCTTGCGGACGTCGGCGTGCGCCGCCACGCGGATGTGCTCGTAGAGCTCGCGCTGCTTGCCGGACAGCTCGACGCGCTGGAAGAGCTCGGTCTTCGGCGGCAGCTCCTTCGCGACGTCGCGCTTCACGCGCCGCAGGATGTACGGCGCCACGAGATCCCTGAGCGCCGCGAGGCGCTCCTCGTCGCGGAGCTGCTCGATGGGCTTTCGGTACCAGCGCACGAACGCGAGCTCGTCGCCGAGGAGGCCCGGGTTCAGAAGATCGAAGAGCGCCCACAGCTCGCCCAGGTTGTTTTCGATCGGCGTTCCCGAGAGGCACAGGCGGTGCTTGGCGGGCACGCCCTTGATCGCGCGGTGAACCTGGCTGCGCGTGTTCTTGATCGCCTGCGCCTCGTCGAGGATGAGGATGTGGAAGGTATTTCCGTAGAGGAGGTCCTCGTCGCGGACGATGAGCGGGTACGTCGTGATGACGACGTCGCTGCCTGCGATCTGCGGCCGCCGCGCGTGGCGTTCGGTGCCGTGGAGGATCGTGACGGACAGGTGCGGCGCGAAGCGCGCGAGCTCGCGCGCCCAGTTGCCGACCAGGCTCGTCGGCGCGACGACGAGCGCGGGCGACGTGAGGCGGCCGGCCGCCTTCTCGGTGACGAGGTGCGCGATCGTCTGCAGCGTCTTGCCGAGGCCCATGTCATCCGCGAGGACGCCGCCGACCTCTTCGGCCACGAGCTGCTGCAAGAACGCGACGCCCTCGGCCTGGTACGGGCGGAGCGTCGCCTTCAGGTCCGCAGGCGGCGCGGCGGCCGTCGGGCGCGACGTGAGGACGCGCGCGCGCTCGGTGACGCGGGCGGGATCGGTCCACGCGAGCTTCGTCCCCTGGCTCTTGAACGCGTCGTCGAGCTTCGCCAGCGCCGGCGCGCGCACGGCTGGAAACGCGACGACCCCGCGGCCCGCCTTCTTCTTTTGCTTGATGCCCTGGTAGAGCTCGATGACGACGTGCATGAGCGCGCGCAGGCGCTCGGGCGTGACGCTCACGTGGTGCGTGTCGTCGACCTTGAGCGCGTAGGACGAGCGGAAGCGCCGCGAGAGCGCGCGCAAGCCCTCGGCCTCGTCGGCGTCGTCGAGCAGCTCGACGACGAGCGGGAGGAGATCGACCTGCGCGCCGTCCACCTCGATGCCGAGCTCGAGGCTGAACCAGCCGGGCAGCTCGTCGTGCGGCGCCACTTTCGCGAACCACGGCGAATCCGCCGGCGCGACGCGAAACGGGAAGCTCGGATCGATGTCGACGAGGAAGCCCGCCGCCGACAGCTGCGGGAGCGCGTGCGACGTGAACGCGCAGAACGCGTGCGAGCCGGCGTCGACGCGGACGACGTACTCGGCGTCGCAGCCCGGCGGCGCGGCGATGTCCCCCACGCACGCGAGCTCGAGGGCGCCGAGCCGTTCGAGCGAGCGGCGCGCGCTCGCCTCACCGGGCAGGTCGCGCTCGACGTGGCCGAGGGTGCCGCCCTCCGACGTGAAGACCCGCGCACGCGGGTCGCTCGCGCGCACGCGGGTGCCGCCGTAGTCGAACGAGAGCTCGATGAGCGGGGCGACCATCTCTTCGAAATCGTCCGACAGCCCTTGGCTGCTCGCGACGAGCACGGGCTCCGCGAAGAGCCGGATGTGAGGAACGAAACGTCCACGCGACGTCGCGTGAGAAGCGGAGATCCCTTGAGCCATCGAGTCCGATCCGAGGCGAGCTCACGCGCCTGTGCGCGAGCGTGCGAGCACCCGTTAGATCAAAAAATTTCGGCTTTGTCGATCTGTGGGCGCTCTTTGCTCGCACTCCATCGCACTCCATCGCACTCCATCCTGTCGTCAACTTTCCGGTCGCAAGTGCAGCTCTGCGACGACGGCGCGGTGATCGCTCACCTCGGCGTCGAGCGTGCGGTAACCCTCGAACTCGAGGTCGCGCGAGATCAGGATCCAGTCGATGCGGCGCCATGGATGCTTCCCCGCCGGGTACGTGTCCTCGGCGTCGGGGCCGAGGTACGGGCGGAGGTCGAGGCTCTTCGCGAGAGTCCCGAGCGACGCGCGGCCCTCCTTCCACGACGCGTTCATGTCGCCCATGACGACGATCGTGCGGCGCCCGCGCGCGCGGAGCGTGGCCACCGTGCGTGCGACGTGCGCGCGGCGAACGCCCTCGAAGAGCGGGTCGGTGTGCAGGGCGACGACGTCCACCTCGCGGCCGCCCAAGGCGGGCGGACGAACGGTCGCGACGGCGAGGCTCTTGTCGTCGAGGGCCCACGCGTGGAACGCGACGCTGTCCCCGCTCTCCAGGGGAAGCGCCGACAGGAGCGCGGTGCCGTGGCGCATCGCGAAGAGGCCGCGCGGTACGTCGCGACCGGCGCCGAAGACTCCGTGCCCCAGGCCGGACTCCTCGCGCAGCCATTCGTAGTGGTCGATTCCGGCGCTGTAGAAGGAGCGCCGATCGAGCTCCTCGAGGGCGACGACGTCGGGCCGCTCGTCGCGCAGGAGCGCGGCGATGCGCGAGAGGTTGTCCTCGATCGTGCGGCGGCGGAAGAGCGCCGCGGGGACCGGCGCGCGCGCGCCGTGCGCGACGTTGAGCGTCATGACGCGGATCGCGCCGGGCATGCCGGAGCCGAGCGCCGGCGTGACGTGGACGGGCGCGCGCGGCGGCGAGGACGCGCAGCCGGCGAGGGATGCGGCGAGGGCGGTGGCGGTGACGATGCGAGGGAGCTTGCTCATGCCGTACATCGTGCGCCGCGCGTAGAGATACCGCGTGGGCGCGGGGTGAAACGCGCGTGAATCGCGCGAGCGGATCAGCCGCGGGGAAGGCGGACGACGAAGCGCGCGCCCTCGCCGGGCGGCGACTCGGCGCGAACCGTGCCGCCGTGGGCCAAGACGACGGCGCGCACGAGCGCGAGGCCGAGACCGGTACCGCCCTCGCGCTCACGCTTCGTGAAGAATCGGTCGAAGACCCGCGGGAGATCGCCCGCGGCGATCCCGGGCCCGGTGTCGGTCACCGCGAGCTCGACGCCGCCGTCGTCGGTCGCCACCGTCACGCGGACGCGCCCGTCCGAGCCGGCGAACGACGCGGCGTTGTCGACGAGGTTCTGCACCGCCGACTCGAGGCGATGCTGCACGCCCCGCACGCGCGCGACGGCGCCTGCGTCGGGCGCCTCGAAGGTCACGCCGGCGTAGCTTGGCGCGTCGCGCGTCGCGTGGACGATGCCGCGCGCGAGGGCCGCGAGGTCCACGTCCTCGCGCGCTTCGTTCGGCAGACCGGCCTCGGCGCGCGCGAGCTCGAGGAACTGCGTGACCAACACGTCGAGGCGCTGCGAGCTCTGCGTGAGGACGGCGGCGAGGCGCCTCCGCCGGGCGTCGTCGAGCGCCTCCTCCGCGCCGATGCGCTCGGCGCACGCGCGGATCGCGGCGACGGGGTTCTTGAGCTCGTGCGCGAGCTCCTGCGCGAAGGCCTGGTTTTGCTGCGCGCGCTCCGTGAGCGCGCCGAGCAGCGCGTTGAACGCGAGCGTGAGATCGCCGACCTCGTCTTCGCGGACGACCGCCAGCTCCGCGCC
>JAYVXL010000592.1:0-4525 GCA_043785185.1 Myxococcales bacterium | reverse complement strand
CAAGCCGACGCGGCTCCGCGTGCGCCAGGTACGTTCGCCGCCGCTCGCGCCGCGACCCACGCTAGAATAAGGAGCGCGCATGGGGAACCTGGAGCTCGGCCTCGATCTCGAACTCGATTGGCGAAAAGGCGACCACGTGGAGCTCCTCGTCGCGGACGCCTCGCTGGCGCGCGCGTTCTACGCGGGGATTCCGACGGCGCGTCTGCTCGCGCGTCTTCGCCTGGCGAGCGACGAGGCGGACCTCGACGAGGCGCCGAGCCGACCGAGCTCTTCGACATGGGACCGCCTCACCGCGAGGCTCGTCAGCGTGGCCGGCGAGGCGACGCTCGACCGCGTGCGCCGCGCCACTGCGCGGCACGCGCGCGCCGCGAGCGACGAGGGGCCGCTGCACGCGGGCGAGCCGGTCGCCGCCGCGCTCATGCTCGCCCTCGCCGCGAGCAACGACGCCGACACGTCCCTGGCCGAAGCGTTCGCCGGCGGCGACGTGCCCCTCGAGCTCGCGGGCGCGTGCGCCGCGTACGATCCGCGCCTCCTCTCGCGCGATCGCCGCGGCCCGCTCTTCGAGGCGTGCGTGCGCCTCGCCGCGGTGGGCTCGATCGGCCCGTGGCCCGGTGACCGCGTCCGCGAGGCGTCGGCGCGGCTTCGCGAGGCGGACGGTGGCGTCCTCTTACTCCGCCGGTCGAGCGCGTCGCTCCTGCCGCTCGATCTCGAGCCCGAGGTCCCGCGCTCCGCTCGACGCATGACGCTGCTCGAGCGCGGCGAGCTCGACGCGTTCGTCGCGCGCGATCCGCGCGACCTCGCCGCCGCCATCGCGCGCATCGAGCTCGGTCGCCCGCCACCCGACGGCATCTACCTCGACCAGCTCGTCGCCGACCTCGCCCGCCTGCTCGCGCACCGCGGCGCGCTCGTCTTCGCGGCCGTGGACCCGCAGTTGCCGGAGGAGGAGCAGGCTCCCTCGCGCCTCCCGAGCGTGCGCCCCGTCTCGTGGATCCCTTCGAGCTGGGCGACGCCCGACGCCGCGGCCGCCCTCGCGCGCGCCCTCGAGGGCGGCGCGACGACGTTGCCGCGCGTCCGCGGCGTCATCTCGCGCGGCGGCGATCCGGCGCTCGACGCGGTCGGCGCGGAGATGCTCAAGGTCGGCGAGCACCCGTTCGCGAGCGCGGCGTTCGCGGACGTCCTCGCCCGGACGGGGCGCCCGCGCGACGTGATGCGCCTCGTCACCTACTTCGCCGTCGCGCCCGACCCGGCCGACGCCGCCGCCGCGCTCGGGCAGTGCACCGCGCCGGAGCTGCCCGGCGTCCTGCACGCGTGGATGACCTCGATGCTGCCCAACGACGGCGCGCTCGCGCCGCACGGCGACGACCCGGATACGTCGAGCGCCGCGCGCTTGAGCGCGTGCCTCGCGGCGCTCCGCCCGTACCCGCACTTGTTCGACGCCGTCCGCGGGCTCCTCACGCGCCTTACCGCCGCGCCGACCGCGAGCTGAACGCACGACCTCGCGGGGGACAACCCTGATAGCGTCAGGGAGCACGTCGAGGAGCTCGTTCGGCTCGTCTCGATCGCGCGGGCGAGTGTGCCGCCCCCCGCACACGAAGCGAGGTGAGCCCAGGTGAGCGACGAGGACGCGGAGAAGGCGCGCAAGAAGTCGACCGAGCCGCACGCCGCGGGCGCGCAGTCCGTGCTCGCGATCGACGACACGCAGGACATCCACAACCTCTTGCGCCTGCGCCTCCGCGGCGAAGGCATCGAGCTCCACCACGCCACGAGCCCCATCGACGGGCTCGCGCTGGCGAAGACCCTCATCCCGGATCTCATCCTTCTCGACATCGACATGCCGAAGATGAACGGCTTCGACGTCTGCCGGGCGCTCAAAGCCGACCCATCCACCGTCGCGATCCCGGTCATCTTCTTGTCGGCGAGCTCCGACGTCGATGACAAGGTCGCCGGCTTCGATCTCGGGGCCGTCGACTTCGTGACGAAGCCGTTCAACACGGCGGAGCTCCGCGCGCGGGTCCGCGCCGCGCTGCGCACGAAGCGCTACCACGACATGCTCTCCCAGCGCGCGCAGCTCGACGCCCTCACCGGCCTCTGGAACCGCGGCTACTTCAATAGGCGCCTTGCCGACGAGGTGGCCGCCGCGCAGAGGTACGGGCGCGAGGTTACGCTCGTCCTGCTCGACCTCGATCACTTCAAGAAGCTCAACGATGGCCATGGCCACCCGTTCGGCGACCGCGTCCTCACCGCGACCGGCGACGTGCTCGCGTCCAGTGTCCGCGCGACGGACGCGGCGTGCCGCTACGGCGGCGAGGAGTTCGGCCTCATCCTGACGGAGACCCCCGCTTCGGGCGCGCGGATGTGCTGCGAGCGGATCCGCGAGCGGGTCGAGGCGCTGATGCTCAGCTCGAAGGGCAAGCCCGTGGTGGTGACGGCCAGCATGGGCTTCGCGTCCACCGGCGCGATGCCCAAGGAGATGGTCACAGTGCAAGCGCTCCTCGACGCCGCGGACGGCGCGCTCTACGCGGCGAAGCAGGGCGGACGTAACCGCATCTGCGAGGCGACGCCGCCCACCGCCAAATGACGCGCGAAGGTGAGCCCGTCGCAGGCGGTCGACCGTCGAGCGCACCCGCCCACGTGCTCACGCTGAACGCCGGCTCGTCGAGCCTGAAGGCGGCGCTGTACGACGCGCACGATCCGAAGGTGGCGCTCGTGCGGGAGAGCGCCGAGCGCATCGGCGCAGGGGGTCCCGTCGATCACGAGGCGGCGCTGGCGAGCGTCCTCGCGAAGCTCGCGCCGTTCGGGGGGCTCGGAGCCGTCACGGCGGTCGGACACCGCGTCGTGCACGGCGGCGCGCGCTACGACGGGCCTGCGCGCGTCGATGACGCCCTCGTCGCCGAGCTCCGGCGCCTCGCGCCGCTCGATCCCCAGCACTCGCCCGCGGCGATCGCCCTCATCGACGCGCTACGGAAGTGCGCACCCGAAACGCCACAGGTGGCGTGCTTCGACACCGCGTTCCATCGGACGATGCCGCGGGTCGCGCGAATGCTCGCGCTCCCGCACCAGTACGCCGACGCGGGCGTCGAGCGCTTCGGCTTCCACGGGCTCTCGTGCACCTTCCTCCTCCGCGAGCTCCGCCACGTGGCCGGCGACGAGGCCGCGCGCGGACGGCTCGTGCTCGCGCACCTCGGCTCGGGCGCGAGCCTCACCGCGGTTCGCGAGGGTCGCTCGGTCGACACCACGATGGGCTTCACGCCGACCGGCGGCATCCCGATGGGCACGCGCGCGGGCGATCTCGATCCGGGCGTGATCGTGCACCTCCTGCGGACCGAGCACCTGGATGCGGACGCGCTCGACGACCTGGTGAACCGGCGTTCGGGTCTCGTGGGCGTCTCCGGCACGAGCTCCGACATGCGCGATCTTCTCGCGCGTGAGGCGCAAGATTCGCGCGCCGCCGACGCCGTTGCGCTCTTTTGCCACGCCGCGAAGAAGGCCATCGGCGCGCTCGCGGCGGTTTTGGGCGGCGTCGACACGCTCGTCTTCACCGCGGGCGTCGGCGAGCGGTCGTCCGTGGTTCGCGCACGCATCGTGCAAGGGCTGGAGCACCTGGGTATGGAGCTCGATCCCGATCGCAACGATCATCACGCGCCCGTCATCTCGACGCCGCGCAGCGCGTGCACGCTTCGCGTCATCCACACGGACGAAGAGCTCGTCATTGCCCTCGAGACGCGCCAAGCCCTGGGAGGGACACCATGACCGCACCCGTGACGCCCGAGCTCCTTCGCCAGATGGACGCCTACTGGCGCGCCGCCAACTACCTGTCCGTCGGGCAGATTTACCTCCTCGCGAACCCGCTGCTCCGCGAGCCGCTCCGCCTCGCCCACGTCAAGCCGCGCCTCCTCGGGCACTGGGGCACGACGCCGGGCCTCAACTTCGTCTACGTGCACATGAACCGCCTCATCAACGAGCGCGATCTCTCCGCCATCTACGTCGCGGGGCCCGGACACGGCGGGCCCGGGCTCGTCGCCAACACCTACCTCGAAGGGACCTACAGCGAGGTCTACCCGAAGGTGTCGATGGACGCGGCGGGCATGTCGCTCCTCTTCAAGCAGTTCTCCTTTCCCGGCGGCATCCCGAGCCACGTCGCGCCGGAGACGCCGGGGAGCATCCACGAAGGGGGCGAGCTCGGCTATGCGCTGTCGCACGCGTTCGGGGCGGCGTTCGACAACCCGGACCTGCTGGTGTGCTGCGTCGTCGGCGACGGCGAGGCCGAGACGGGCCCGCTCGCGACGAGCTGGCACTCGAACAAATTCTTGAACGCGAAGACCGACGGCGCGGTCCTGCCGATCTTGCACCTGAACGGCTACAAGATCGCCGGCCCCACGGTCCTCGCGCGCTTGCCGCGCGAGGAGCTCGAGCAGCTCTTTCGCGGCTACGGCTACGCGCCGGTCTTCGTCGAAGGGGACGAGCCGGCGCGCATGCACGCGCTCATGGCGAAGGCGCTCGACGACGCCGCGACGGAGATCAAGCG
>JAYVXL010000591.1:0-14097 GCA_043785185.1 Myxococcales bacterium | reverse complement strand
GAGTCGGAGGTTCAAATCCTCTCGCCCCGACTACTGTCGTCGCTTCTCTTCCTGTCGCCAGCCTATCGCGAGGTCTCTCGCGAATCCTAGACGAGTCGTTGCTCTCGGTCGCTCATCGAGAGCGTGAGCACGTGCGCTGCGTCGTCCAGCCGGACCTTTTCCGCGCGCGAGACCTTGAGCGCGCTCAAGCCGGCTCGCCGAGAATGCTCCATCGCACGCACGCGGCGCCTGAGAAGAAAGCGTGGGACCCTAAAGATTGGAGTCCCACGGAACTCGCCAATGTCAGCAGTGGTTGAGCACGAACCATCCAAGGATCAGAACCGGCGGAATGCCGACGAGCCACGCGATACCGTATTTCATGGGAACTCCGGTGCTGGGCGCCAGACGCGCGAAGGCGTCTTAGGAGCGGTTTGCAGGTTTTTCTACTTCTTGGCGAGGTCGCGACGACGCCCATACCGCAGCAGGGCGTCGTCGCGGTCGCGATCACGGATTTCTAGACGTGCGGGGCCGCTGCCGGCTTGGGGACAGCGGCCTCCGTGGTCGAGCAGATGTCCTCTGCACGGGCATTCTTGAAGATCTGCTCCGCGCGCTTCACCTCCTCGCGCGTCTCCGCGTGCACCGAGACGAGGAGATTACCGCCCTTGATCTTGCCCTCGTAGCGCTTGGCCTCGATCTCCGGGATGCCCATGCCGACGAGCGCGCCCGTCACGCCGCCGACCGTCGCCCCCGCCGCCGCGCCGCTGAGCGCCGCGAGGAGAGGACCGGCCGCGATGAACGGACCGAGCCCCGGAATGGCGAGCGCGCCGATACCCGCGAGCAGACCGAGCGTGCCCCCAAGGACGCCGCCCGCCCCCGCGCCTGCGACGGCCCCCTCAGGTGCCTTTGTATTGTGCTCGTGCGCGAAGTCCTTCGTTCCGTCCTTGTTCGGAAAGAGGACGGAGATGTCGTTTTTCGAGAACCCGCTGGCCTGGAGTTGGTCAACGATCGTCTCTGCCTGCGGTCGGTTCTGAACGATGCACATCACGGCTTTTTTCATGACAATTCTCCCAGTTGGTTTCAGTTTTTAACTTCGAGTTGATTGTCGACCTCGGTCACCCCCGCGGTTTGCCGCGCGAGCGCCTCGACGGTCGCCCTCTCCTGCTCGCTCTTCACCGGCCCGCGGAGCGTGACCTTCGTGCCGACGGTGATGACCTTCACGTTCTTCGCCGCGAACGACAGCGTCTTGTCGCTCATCATGCCCTTACGGATCGTCGCGGTGATCTTGATCTCCGCGCCGCTATTGCCCTGAGCCATCGGCGTGAGCGCGTCGTGGCGGTCCCGATCGTTGATCTTCGTGTTGTCGGCGTTGTTCGTGTGATTGGCGACGCCTGGGTTGTTCGCGACGACGGGGGACGTGGCCGGCGTCGGGGTCGCGGCCGGCGTCGACGTGTACGGCATCGGCATCGGCTGCGGCGCGGATGTCGTTGAGGTCGAGCTCATCGCGCCCACGGGGGCCACGGGATTGGGGCTGGCGTAGTCCGTGGACGCGGACGTCGACGGGGACCTGGCGGTCGTAGGCGGCGTCGTCGCGGCCGTGGTCGTCGTGTTCGAGTTCGTCCAGGCAGGGTCTTGTGCCGGACGGGTCTCCGACCCCGCGCAGGCGGCGGCGGAGAGTGCGCAGGTCAATGCGATGGCGCGCGTGTTCATTTTTCGCTCCCTTGGATGACGTGACGTGATCGGTCGTGTGTACACGGGCCGCATAGGCACTATCCGAGCCAGGTTTCGCTGTTGAGGTTTCCTTGCCGTGCATGAAGTGCAGATGACGGCGGCCCGATAGGCCGTCGCGCGACGACCGGAACGGTTCGTGCGACGAGGCCCAGCGCGCTCCGCCTCCGCAAGCGTGCGGAGTGACCTGAAGCTTTAGAAATGCGGCTTTCGTCTGCCGCGAAGGAAGAGGCCACCATGATCGACAAACGAAAACTGAGCGCCCGCGCGGGGACGATTCTGCTCTCGGTCGCCGGAATTGCGGCCCTTGCTCACTGCACCGTCAGCACGAGCGAGGGGCCGGTGACGGACCCGCGGCCCATCGGCTCGGATGGTCCCGGCTCCGGCGCGAATCCAAACGTGCATCAGGTCGGCGTCGCGGGGGATGGGAAGGCCGTCTTTCGTATGGAAACCTTTGGCAACGAAGGGTTCTGGACCGACGTCGCGAAGCTCCCGCAAGGGCTCACCGCTGCGCAGCTCACGCCCGTCCAGGCGCTGAAGCTCGGCCTCTCTGTCGACGTCGAGGCGCTCGATGCGGCGACCCAGGCTGCCGTGGCTGCCGAGATCAAAGCGAGCGGCGCGAGCGGGCCGCTTCTCAACAGCTTTGCGACCACGGTGGCGCTCCTCAACGCGAACGCCGTCATCGGCGTCGTCGTGAAGGACACGAACGGCGACGGCAAGCTCGATATCGCCAACGGCGACAAGCTTGGTGTGGCGTGCGTGCTGTGCCATTCCGTCACAGACAAGTCGGTCTTCGACCTGCCGACGGGCGGCTCGATCGGCAAGCGCATCGACGGCCCTGCCGTGCACACGATCGACGTAGGAGCGATCTTCGCGGCAGCCGCCAACTCGCGTGCCTTCTATCCGATGCTCCAGCTGAAGCAACCCGACGGGACCTCGATCGGTCGCGCGCCCTCCGCCGCAGGGCTCACGAAGGACTCGACCGAGGCCGAGGTGGACGCCTTTCTCTCCAACAAGAGCTATTACCCGGTCGGCATGTTCGACGACACGGTCGATGGCAATGGCAACCCGATGCACAACACCCCGATGTTCCGCGCCGACCTCGCGGCGCCGTGGGGGAGTGCCGGCGAGCTCCAGCTCCTCGATCAGTTCGCGAACACCGTCTATACGGTGCTCCTCGATCCGACCAACCTGCTGACTCCCGGGGGCCGAGCGTTCCTCCACAAGGTGGCGGGCGCAGGCGGAGACAGGCTCGCGACCGACTATGCGTCCGTGCTCGTGGCCACCGGCGCGATCGCCGGGCCCGGAACCGCCAGCACCGGTTACCCGTACGTGAAGGGCTCGACGACCACGCAACCCGGCGATCCAAACGGCCTCGTCGGAATCCGCGTCGACAACCAAAAGCTGCTCGACCTGAACGCGTACCTCAATAGCCTTCGTTCGCCGACGGGGCTCGCCGGTGACGCGGCGGCGATCGCGCGGGCCCGCGCGACCTTCCGCTCGACGGGGACGTGCACGGGGTGTCACAACGTCGACCAGACCCTTTTCGTCCCGCCGATGGTCGTGGCCATGAAGACGATTTTCCCCGGTGATAACCCGCAGGTCCTCGCGTTGCGTGATGCGCCGCTCAGCCCGATCGAGGACACCCCGGGCAACACCTTCGACGACAAGATGATCGTCATCAACGCAAGCTTGCGCGGGCTCGCGCGAGGCTCGGCGATGCCGCTGCTCATGGACTTGGCGCGGAAGCCGGTGTTCCTCCACGACAACTCCGTCGCCAGCCTCGACAGCCTGCTGGATCCGGCGCGCGGCGCGTCCGCCCCTCACCCGTTCTACCTCGCGGACCTCGGGGAACGCGCGGACATGGTGCAGTACCTGAAGAGCCTCGACGACACGAGCAAGTAAGTCACGTACCGAGTCATGGCACGCGGCTCGCTACTGTCGTGTCCCTAACCTTTAGCCCGACCGCGGGACGATAGGGGCCGGGCATGACCGAGATGACGAAAAGACCGAGGGTGGCGGCCAGCGCATCGGATGGAATTCCGATTCCGAGGGTCGCTTCGCCGAGCGAGGCGACGCGGAGGCGGGCTTTGCTCTTCGACACGCCCGCGGCCACACCGGACGTCGAAGTCCTAGCCCGAATCGCGGAGGGAGAGGCGCGAGCCGTCGGCGAGCTGTACGATCGCTACGGAACGCGTCTCCTTCCCGTCGCGCTCCGCATCCTGCGTGACCGCGCGGAGGCCGAGGACGTGCTGCACGACGCCTTCCTGACCGTCTCCGAGCGGGCGCAGCAGTACACGGCCGAGCGTGGGTCGGTCGCGGCATGGCTCGTCACGCTCGTCCGCAACCTCGCCATCGATCGCACGCGCCGCTGGCACCGTCGCGGCATGATCGCGCGCGAGGTCATCGCCTACGAGCCGACGGCGGGGCCGCCCGATCCGGAGTCGCTCATCGACGAGGCGCTCGAGCGCGGCAAGGTCCGTCGCGCGCTCGCCCGCCTGTCCGAGCCAAAGCGCCACACGCTCGAAGTGGCCTTCTTCGAGGGCCTCTCCTACGCGGAAATGGCCGCGAGCCTGGGCCTGCCGCTCGGCACGATCAAATCGCGCGCCGCCCGCGCGCTCGTCGCGCTGCGCGAGGCCCTCGTCGCCGAGGGCGTCGGATCGCTGGAGGTCTTCGGAGCCCGCTGAGGGGCGCCGGCGAACTACGCCGGTCGCGAGTCATTCGCGAGCGATGAGCACCGGCGCGAGGGGAAGCGCTCGCGTGAGACGGCACATCGAGCGCGGTGCGATCCACACGGACTCGGATGAATGCGGCACCCTTTCAAATCGAGCAAGGACCTGTGCCTCTAGCGGGGCCCCCGGGCCCTGCAGTCATGCGCCGTGCGGGGCTTCGCGGTCGCGGGCGCAGACGCCACGGCGTCTACCGCTTTCCATGAGCGGCGCAGGGGGAGTGGCGTTCGTGCCGTGTGGGGCGCGAAGGTGCGCCCATCGTGAACAATGAGATCACGTGTGCGTTCACGCTCCTCGGCGGGAGCGCGACCAACCTCGCCTGGCACAGGCCTCGCAAACCTCGCATCGCTCAACCCTTTTGACGCCCCGTGGGGCAAAGCCGGAGGATTCCATGGCCGAGATGACGAAGAAGCCAATGCTGGGCGACAGCTACTCGAAGATGAGCGTTCCGAACGGAGGCTTCGTGAGCGACGCCGCAACGAGCCCGGACGTCGTGAAGCAGGCGAAGGACCTCGCCTCCGGCGTCGCCGAGCAGGCGAAGGGGCTGGCGTCGCAGGTCGCTACGCAGGCCAAGGACATGGTCACTTCGCAGGTGACTCACCAGCAGGAGAAGTCGGCCGGTGACCTCAAGGACGTGGCGAAAGCGCTCCGCCAGACGACCGAGCATCTCGACGGAAACATGGTGTCGCCGTACGTCGGGAAGGCCGCCGATCAGCTGGAGAGGCTGTCCCAGTATCTCCGCACCACCAACCTGAGCGAGGTCAAGGGCTCGCTCGAAGGCTTTGCGCGACGCGAACCGCTCCTCTTCATGGGCGGCGCGTTCGTCCTCGGCATCCTCGGCGCGCGCTTCCTGAAGAGCTCGGCGCACGAAAGCACCTCGTCCTCGGACCCGCCCCGCGCGGCGAACGACGGGAACAAGACGCCTTCGTACGGCTCTGCGCGCGGGCAGACCCCGTCGCGGAACTTCTACCGCGCGACGCCGCCCGGCGCGGGCGGAGCATCACGTCCATGATCTCCCCGTCGCCGCAGCAAGGGGTGCGCCCCATCGGTGAGCTCTTCCGGGAGCTCGCCACCGAAACGAGCACTCTCGTTCGTCAGGAGGTGAAGCTCGCGACGACCGAGCTCACCGAGAAGGCGACCTACGCTGGGAAGCAGGCGGGCTACGTCGCCGTCGGCTCGCTCCTCGGCGCGCTCAGCCTCCTGGCCCTCATGGCCGCGCTCATCTTGGGGCTCGGCAACGTCATGGCGCTTTGGGAGTCGGCGCTGCTGGTCGGGGCCGTCGTCGCTGTCGTCGCCTATGTCGTCATTCATCACGGCATCAGCGCGCTGAAGAAGCTCGATCCCGCGCCGGCGCAAACGGTTCTCTCGCTTAAGGAAAACAAAAAATGGGTACAGGAGCAGGTCCGATGACCAACATTACCAAGAACGGTGGCGAGCACTCCGCGGCGCACGCGACGACCGAGGACGATTCGGGAACGTCGCACCTGCGAGAGAGCATCGCGCAGACCCGAGCCGATCTGGGCGGCACGATCGAGGCGCTCCACGGGCGACTCAACCCGGCGGTGCTCAAGGAGCAGGCGCTCGACCAGTTTCATCAAGCCAAGGAGTCCGTGAAAGCGGAGTTGAAGGCCGAGCTCCAGGGCGCCGCGGCCGCGATTCGGGCCGAAGCGAAAGCCGAGCTCGCAGACGCCAAATCGAAGATCCAGGATTCGCTCCTCGAAGCGAAGAACGCCGTACGAGAAGCCACGATTGGAAAGGTCGAAACCATGGTTCACAACGCACAAGACACGGTTCGCGACACCGGAAGCTCCCTCGTCGAAACGATCAAGGCCAACCCCATCCCCGCGGTGCTCGCGGGCGTAGGCTTGGCGTGGCTCTTCATGGGCGCGCGCAGCGACTCCACTCGTCGAACGCGGGGGATGAACCAAATGCCCCGTCCGGGCGAGATCGGAGTCTTCGACGGGTCGACGGATCGTGGTGTCGTTGGAGCCGCCGTCCGGCACGTCGGCGACGCCGCCAGCAGCGTCGCGCACACCGTTCAACGCACCGCGGGCAGCGTCGCCCACGGCGCGAGTGATCTCGCGCACGGGGCCGCGTCCACCGCATCGGCGGCGACGCACGCGGTGGGCGAGAAGCTCGGTCAGGCTGCGCACAGCACCCAGGACGCGGCGATGAGCCTCGCGCACGGCACTCAGGACCTGGCCGCGGGCTTGGCCCACGGCGCGCAGGACCAGGCGATGCGTCTCGGCCGGCGCGCCGAGACGACGTATCACGAAAACCCGCTGGCGGTGGGCGCCGCAGTGCTCGCGCTTGGGACGGCGGTCGGCCTCGCCGTGCCGATTACCCACCGCGAAGAGGAGTGGATGGGCGAGGTCCGCGATCAGGTCATGGGTAAGGCGCAGGAATTCGCGCACGGCGCCCTCGACAAGGTTCAGGACGCGGCCAAGCACGTCGCCGAGGACGCGGCGCGGGCGCTCAAAGAGAACGCCGCGGCGCGTACGCCGGGGGGCTCGCCCTCATCGCACGCCTGACGCGCAACTCTCTTGAGTGGGCGGCGGTCAATTGGGGCCGCCGCCGCTCGCTTTTGTCATGGGCGCCGCGCGCCATCGGGAGTCGACTGTGAAGAAAAAGGAAATGAAATTGGGCCGCGGCGCGTCCAGCGCAAAGGTCGGCGCGACGACGCGCGCGGCCACGGGTAACGGGGGCGAGCTTCACCAGCCGGCCGGCGGTGAGCATCCCCCGCTCACCACGAACCAAGGTGTGCCGCTGAGCGATAACCAGAATTCGCTGAGGGCGAATCCTCGCGGCCCCACATTGCTCGAGGATTTCATCCTCCGTGAGAAGATTACCCACTTCGATCACGAGCGTATCCCCGAACGAATCGTCCACGCGCGCGCCTCCGCGGCCCATGGATTCTTCGAGCTCACGCGCTCGCTCGCGAAGTACACGACCGCGAAGGTGCTCACCGAGGTCGGCGTGAAGACGCCGGTCTTTACGCGCATCTCGACCGTGGCCGGAGGCGCGGGCTCGGTCGACACGCCGCGCGACGTGCGAGGGTTTGCGGTGAAGTTTTATACCAAGGAGGGGAACTGGGATCTCGTCGGAAACAACGTGCCGGTCTTCTTCATTCAGGACGCCATCAAGTTCCCCGACCTCGTCCACGCCGTGAAGATGGAGCCCGATCGCGGCTTTCCTCAGTCGGCGACGGCCCACGACACGTTCTGGGATTTCATCTCGCTGACACCCGAGTCGATGCACATGGTCATGTGGATCATGTCCGACCGGACGCTGCCGCGTTCCCTCCGAATGATTGAAGGGTTTGGCGTGCACAGCTTCCGGCTCGTGAACGATGCCGGCGACGCCACGTTCGTGAAGTTTCATTGGCGCCCCAAGCTCGGACTGCAATCGACGATCTGGGACGAGACCGTTAAGCTCGCCGGGGCGGACCCCGACTTCCATCGACGCGATCTCTTCGAAGCCATTGCCGCGGGTAAATTCCCGGAGTGGGAGCTCGCGGTGCAGCTGTTCACGGCGGAGGAGGCCGACGCGTTCCCGTTCGATCACCTCGACGCCACGAAGCTCGTCCCCGAAGAGCTCGTGCCGCTCCAGGTGGTCGGACGCATGGTGCTCGATCGCTGGCCCGACAACTTCTTCGCGGAGACCGAGCAGGTCGCCTACTGCCCGTCGCACGTCGTCCCCGGCATCGATTTTTCGAACGATCCGCTGCTCCAGGGGAGACTCTTTTCGTACCTCGACACGCAGCTTTCCCGGCTCGGCTCTGCGAACTTCCATCAGATACCGGTCAATCGCCCACAATGCCCATTTGCCAATCACCAGCGCGATGGTCACATGCAGATGGGGTTGCCGAAGGGTCGCGTCGCCTACGAGCCGAACTCGCTGTCCACCCACTCGCCGCGCGAGGCGGGACTCCAGGGGTTCCGGTCCGCACCGGTCAAGGAGAGCGGCGAGAAGGGGCGAATCCGCGCGGAGAGCTTCGCCGACCATTACTCGCAGGCGCGGCTCTTCTACATGAGCCAAACGCCGCACGAGCGTGCGCACATCGCGTCGGCGCTCGTCTTCGAGCTCTCCAAGGTCGAGCACCTCCACGTGCGTGAGGCGATGGTCGGTCACTTGCGCCACATCGACGAGGCCCTCGCCAAGCGCGTGGCCGGCGGTCTCGCCCTGGAGAAGTTGCCGGCACCTCCTCACGCCTCGGCGCCGGTGCGAACGATGCCTCCGTCGCCCGCGCTCCAGATCATCGGCAAGATGAAGGACACGCTGGAGGGCCGCTGCGTCGGAATCTTGATCGCGGATGGCTCGGACGGGGAGGCGGTCCACGCCCTGAAGAAGGCGGTGATCGCCGCCGGCGCGGACGTGAAGGTGGTGGCGCCCAAGGTCGGCGGGACGAAGCTCGCCGACGGCGCGATGATGGCGGCGGATGGGCAGCTCGCGGGCACGCCGTCGGTCGTCTTCGACGCGGTGGCCGTGATCGTATCGGAGGCGGGCGCAAAGAAGCTCGCGGCGGAGTCCGCCGCGATCGACTTCGTGCGCGACGCGTTCGGGCACCTCAAGGCGATCGCCGTGGACGCCGGCGGGCGGCTGCTCCTCGAGCATGCGCGGGTCGAGACGGCCGCGGCGGGCGTCGTCGACGCCCGCGACGGGAAGGCGTTTCTCGCCGTCGCCAAGACGCGGCAGTGGGATCGAGAGGCCTCGGTCCGAACGCTGGCGTAGGTAAGTGCGGGAGGACGGTACGCGTCCTCCGTCAACCCGCTTCGCGCGCCGCGCGCACCGCGCTCGTGAACGCCTCGGGAGCGTCCACCGACAGGTGGAGCACGGCGGTGCGCCGGCGAAGGCCGAGCGGCCCCGTGACGTCGATCGGCGCGTGGAGGGTGACGGCGACCGTGGGCTCGGTCCAGGCGGTGGCCTTCAGCGCCTTGGCCGACGGGTCGGGCGCACCGACGTGCGCGATCTGCGCGAGCGGAATTCGCGCCCGGAGGCGCAGCCCGATCGTGACGTACAGCGCGTCGTCCGCGAGCACGATCGGCTCGAGGCGGTGCGCTTGCCACTCGGCGACGAGCCACGCCGCGCCGTAGAGCTGGACGGCGAGCAGCAGCCACGCCGCCGTCTGCGACGCGCGCGCGACGAGCAGGTGGAGGGGGATCGCTTCCATCGCCGTGATGAGCAGGAGGCTGAAGACGAGCGCGCCGAGCTGGCGCGCCTTGTAGTCGGTGAAGACGCGCAGCCCTTCCGGCGGGCGCAGCCACGGGCCCGCGAAGGCGTAGACGAAGACGAAGACCTCCGCCGAAATCGCCGCCGCGAGCGTCGCGCCGAGCGCGCCCGCGAGCTTGCGCTCGAACGCCGCCATGCGCGGCTCGCCGAAGGGGCGGGCGCGGACGGCGGCGGCGGCGACGCGGAGGCGGGTCGCGAGGAAGACGAGCAGCGCTCCCTCGGCGACGACCGACAGCGCGCGCGCGTGCGCCGCGATCTCGGGGAGGAGGAGCGCGGACGCGCTGAGGCCGAGCATCGCGACGACCCGCAGCCGCCGCGCGGGCCAGGAGCCCGTGCGAACGAGCAGCACGTATGCGACGGCGGACGCGGTGACCGTGAGATCGAACGCGAGCGCGAGAGGGACTGCCCGAGGGGAGGCCGTGGCGAGCCGCGAGCGGGCGACGGCGACGCATACGGCATAGACCAGCGCCAGGCCGGCGACGCCCACGAGCGTCGTGCGGGCGGCGGCGGGCGGGATCTTCGGCGTCACCCCATCATCGTGGGGTCCGCGCCGCGGGCTGTCCAGCGTCGCGTCTGCGTTACAGCGCGCGCGTGCGCGACACGAGCGTCACGTCGCCCCGCTGCGTGGGCACCGCGTCCTTCGGGCGCGCAGCGGCGATCGGCGCGGCGGCCGGCGGCAGGCCCGAAGTCTCGTCGACGAGCGTGACGGTGACGGGCTCGCGCGCGGCGACGAGCTCCACCACGACGCCCTCGGCGGGGACGCCGGAGACGCGAAGCTCGCGCCACGTCGCCGTCATTGCGCCCGGGCCGCTGCCGTCCACGGCGACACCACCGACGCGCGCGATCCGCGCGCGCGCGTCGGGCGGGAGCAAGAGCGAGAGCACGCGCGCGCCGCGGCCCGACTGGAGACGGAGCGACACCCGCCGCTCCGCGCCGTCGTCGCCCGTCCCGACCGTCTCGGCCGAGGGCCCCGGCAGCTCGGCGCGCGGCAGATCCGTCTGGAGCACGGGCGCGGGGCTCCACGGCGCGCCGGGCCCTTCGCGCGCGATGCCGAGCGCGGTCCGCATCGCGGCCGGCACCGGACCCCACGCGTGCGCGCCCCACGTCGTGTCGACCATCGCGCGCGCGGCGCGCTCGTCCTCGAGGTAAACGACGTTGGCGCGGGACGGAAATTGCTCAGTGAACGGCGGCGCGCGCGCGGCGAGCGCCGTCAGCACGAGCCCCGTCAGCGCGGCGAGGCCCGTCACGATCCAGCGCGTCCGCGACGCGGCCAGCGCGAACACCGGCGCGAACGCGACGGCCATGAGCGCGCCGAGGACCGCCGCGTTGGGCGCCGCCGGCAGCCCCAGCGCGCCGTAGACGAGAAACGCGAGCGGCGCGACGAGCACGATCTGCGCGAGCGCCGGCACCATCGCCGCGAGGAGGAGCGTGCCGTCGCCGACGTCATCGCGCTTGGACCACGCCGTCGCCACACCGAGCACGCCGGCCAGCAGCGCCGGGAGGGTGGCGAGATGGCTCGCGCTCGGCACCTTCCACGCCAGCGCCGCTCCGACCAGCGCGAGCGTGCTCCAGATGCCGCACCACAGCCCCTCGCCGAGCCCGCGCGCGAGCGTCGCCGTCGCAGCGCCGCCGAGCGCCGCGCCGAAGGCCCACATCGCGGCCATCGCGAGCGGTCCGTTCGCCGTCCACGGCGCCGGCAAGACGCCGGACGACATGAGCGTGCTCGTGAGCGAGACGGTGAGCGCCCCGGCGCCGAGCGTCGCGAACGGCAGCGCGCCAAGGCCGGCGATGAGCTCGAGGGGCCGTACGCGACCGCGCGCGGCGCGCAGGCCGACGGCGAGCAGCACGAAGAAGAGCGCCGCGCCACCGATGCGCGGGCACCACGCTTCGGGGAAGTGAACGACGCGCGCACCGAGGACGTCGAACCACACCTCGTGCCCCGGTGCCTTCGGCGCCGCCTCGGCGAGGCCGCGCGCGAGCGCCAGCGCGACGTCGCCCTCGTGCTGGAGCGCGCTGTCGTCGACGTTCTCGAGGCGATCGAGGGGCGAGTGGTAGCTCGCGAGATCGCCGAGGAGCGCGACGTTGGCACCCTCCAGCCCCTCCTTGCGCGCCTTCCAGACGGAGAAATCCGTATCGTTCGGCATCGACGCGTACGCCGAGGCGAACGCCGAGCCGGTGAACGGCCGCTCCACGCGCGCGAGCGCCGACATCACCGCGGCGTTGTCCTGGCTCGTCTCGAAGATGAGCGCCGGTCCGCCGTTTCCGCGCGCGTCGACGTTCACCGCGGCGCGGACGCGGGAAAACTCCGGGTCCGACGCGAACGCCGTCGCGCCGAGGAGGCCCTCCTCTTCGCCCTCGTCGAACACGAAGAGCATCGTGAGGGGCGGCCGCGGACCCTTGCCGAGCGCGCGCGCGATCTCGAGGAGCGTCGCGACGCCCGTGCCGTCGTCGCCCGCGCCCCCGGCGGCGGGCACCGAGTCGTAGTGGGCCGAGAGGAGCACGGCCTCCTCCGTCAGGCCCGGCATCGCGGCGACGACGTTCTGTACGAACGCGCACGCGCCGCCGCGGCACGCGAAGCCGGGCCGCACGCTTGGGGCGAGGCCGACCGCGCGCAGCTCCTCGGCGATGCGCGCACGGACGACGGCCGCCGCGTCCGTGCCGACGGGGTGTGGCGCGCCGCCCTCGAGGACGCGTCCGAGCGCGCTGCGTGCGCGCGTGGCGGAGAACTCCGTGAGAGGCGCGCTCTCTGGCCGCGCCGCCGGCGGCGCGTACGCGTACCTCAGGCCGGCGACGTACAAGACGAGGCCCGCCAGGATCGCGGCGAGCGCCGTGGCGTACCCGCCTGCGAAACGCATGGCGCGATGGTAGCGTGCCTGTCGTGAAGATCACCGTCCTTGGCGCCGGCTACATGGGGAGCGCGATGGCCACCGTCGCGCGGATGAACGGTCACGACGTCCATCTATGGGGCACGTGGCTCGACGATCCCATGCTCGACCCATGCGCGCGCGGCGAGGAGCACCCGCGCCTCAAGCTGAAGCTGGACGGCATCACGCTGCACCGCGCGGACGCGCTCGCGACGGCGCTCGCCGGCGCGGAGCTCGTCGTGCACGGCGTCAACTCGGACGGCGTCGTGCCGGTGATGACGCGCGCGGCGGCGCACCTGCCCGACGTGCCGATCCTGAGCGTCACCAAGGGGCTGCTCGAAGGGAAGTCCGGCAAGATGGAGCGCATCGACGCGATGGCGAGCGAGACCGCCGGGCGACCGCTCCGGTTCGTTCACGCCGGCGGCCCCGCCAAGGCGATCGAGATCGCGCGGCGCGTGCTCACGCTCATGCAGTTCGCGGGGAGCGATGCGGCGGCGTGCGCGAAGGCGTTCGGTGCGCCGCACATGCGCATCGCGACGACGGACGACATCGCCGGCGCGGAGCTCTGCTCGGCGCTCAAGAACGCGTACGCGACCGGCCTCGGCTTGTGGGACGGCCTCCTCGGCAAGGACGCGCACAACGCGCGCGCCGCCTGCTTCACGCAGGCGATCGGGGAGATGCGCAAGCTCGCCCTCGCCGCCGGCGGCCGCGAGGAGACGGTGCACGGCGCGGCCGGCGTCGGCGATCTCCACGTCACCGCCGCCGGCGGCCGCAACCGCGCGTTCGGCGAGCGCGTGGGGCAGGGGAGGCGGGCGGGCGACGTCGCCCGCGAGATGGCCGCCGCCGGCGAGCTCACCGAGGGCTACCCGGCGATCAAGACGGCGTGGCGCTTCGCCGCCGAGCACGGCGTGCGCGACCTGCCGTTGCTCGAGGCGCTGCACGCGATCATCTGGGAAGACGCGGCGCCGCGCCCGACGCTCGAGGCGATGCGGCTCTACGCCTGACGCGAGTCGCTAGCCACTCGAGATGGCTGCGCGGCGTTGCGGTCCGGCGCGGCGTTCGAGCTCGCGAACGAGCGCGTCGTAGCCGTCCAAGCCATCGGTGAGCCAGTAGCGACCGCGCCATGCGCCCGACGGCGTGAGCCGGACGAGGACGCGATCCCGGACGAGGAACCGCCGCACGCGGACGCGCGCGACGTCACGCCACGCGAACGCGTGCGCGCGCCCGTACGCCGTGAACGTGACGGACGCGTCCGTCAGCTCCACCTTGCTCGGGAAATGCAGCGTCGCGAGCCCCCACGCGAGCGACGCGGCGGCGGCGACGCCGAGCGCGAGCCCCCACGGGCCGCCGCGCAGCAGCGCGAGCATCGCGGCGAGCGCGACGACGCCGTCCTGCGCGAGCACCCGCGTGACGTAACGCCCGCGGCCGTACGCGCAAATCATCCGCCGAGGAGCTTGGCGATCTTGTCGACGTCGGCGTCGATCCCGATGCCGGTGAGGAAGCTCAGCGTGCGGACGATCGGCTTGCCGCGCGTGTCGTCGACCTCCGTGGTCGACACGATGAGATCGTAC
>JAYVXL010000590.1:0-14114 GCA_043785185.1 Myxococcales bacterium | reverse complement strand
AAAGCGGCATCAGAGTCGCTCGAGCATACCGCGTGCCACGCGGTTCGTCGGGGAATTTGCATGATTCCAAGCGCTTGGGGTCAGCCAAGCTGTCACGCGTGGGGCCTCGACGGGCCGCGGGCTGCCATTCTGTCAGCGGGCGCCCGCGCGGCCGTCGAGGTTGCGCGCGCGTGTGGATGCCGTGGCGCCGCGCTGGTAAGAAGCCGTCCCGATGCTTCACGTCATCCCGAGCCATCAGACGCGCCCGAGCGACGACCCGATCTTCGCGCTCAACAAGGAAGCCACGCAGCGCAAGGAGCGCGGCGACGCCGTGATCAACGCGACGGTGGGCTCGCTGCTCCTCGACGACGGCAAGCTCGCGGTGATGCCGACCTCCGCCCGCGTCGTGCGCGAGGTGCCGGCGGACGAGTGGGCGGCCTATGCGCCGATCGCCGGCAGCCCGGGCTTTCTCCGCGCGGTGATGGACGACCTCTTCGAGGGCGAGCCGGCGTTGCGCGCGTCGGCGTGCGCCGTCGCGACGCCCGGAGGCACGGGCGCGCTGCGCCACGCGATCGTGAATTTCCTCGAGCCGGGGCAGTCGCTCCTCACGTCGAGCTTCTTCTGGGGCCCGTACCAGACGCTCGCCGACGAGGCCGACCGCAAGCTCGCCACGTTCGCGATGTTCGACGCGAAGGGCGGCCTCGACACCGCCGCGCTCGATCGCGCGGTGAAGGCGCAGATCGCCGCCCAAGGGCGCGTGCTCCTCTTCTTGAACGACCCGTGTCACAACCCGACCGGCTACTCGATGAGCCACGACGAGTGGCGCGCGGTCACCGCGTGCCTGCTCGCGCACGCCGAGCGCGCGCCCGTCACGCTGCTCGTCGACACGGCGTATTTCCTCTACGCGTCGCGCGCGCCGCGCGCGTTCCTCGCCGAGCTGCGGCCGCTCGTCGGCAAGGTGGCGCTCCTCTTCGCGTGGAGCGCGTCCAAGTCCTTCACGCACTACGGTCTGCGGGTCGGCGCGCTCGTCGCGTGCGTGGCGGACGACGCCCCGCGCCAGAAGACCGAGGCGGCCCTCGTCTACTCGTGCCGCGGCACGTGGTCGAACTGCACGCGCGGCGGCCAGTCCGCCATCGCGCGCCTGCTCGCCGACGCGTCGCTACGGGCTGCGTGCGACGCGGAGCGGAGCGAGCTCACCGCGCTCTTGTCACGCCGCGTCGCCGCGTGGAACGCGCTCGCGCCGGGCAAGGGGCTCCGCTATCCGCGCTACGAGGGAGGCTTCTTCGTGACGGTCTTCCACGACGACGCCCTCAACAAGGCCGCGGCGATGAAGGACAAGGGCGTCTTCGTCGTCCCGAGCAAGGGCGCGCTGCGCGTCGCCCTGTGCTCGGTCGCGGAGAAGGACATCGAGCGCCTCGTCGACGCGTTCGCTTGACGTTGATCGCCTAACCTACTCGCCTGACGCGCGCGGCGCGTCACCTCTTCTTCGAGCTGCCGCCCGGCGCCGGCGTCGGCGCGTGCTTCGCGCCGGGCGCCGCGGTGGCGGCGGTGACGGCCGCGCCGCCGAGGCGGGTGTACTTTCCGCCGAGCGTCTCGCAGAGGTCCTTCTGGTTCTTCGCCTCGTGCGGGAAGTGGTAGACGACGCTCCCGTCCTTCGTGTCGCACTTGGAGACCGCGGTCTCCTTTGCCGCGCACGCCTTGCCGACCTCGAGCTTGTCCTCGCCCGAGCAGCCCACCTTGACGAGCATCCAGTCTTCCTTGCTCGTCGCGTACGGGTACTCCTCGCACTCGTCGGGGCCGGTGTTCTTCGAGCCGATCGTCTTGCGCGTGCACGACGCGCGCGCCTCGCCGTCCTTCGGCTTCCAGTCGACGGCCGTGTACGTCTTGCCCTTGCGGATCGGGTCCTCGACGCACTCCTTCTTCGCCGACTCCGCGGTGAAGTACGGAGCGTAGTAGACCTCCGTCTCGTTCTCGTAGAGCGCGTCCTTCGCCGAGTCGACGCACTTGCCGAGGACTTTTTCCTCCGGACACTTGTCTTTGCCCCACACGGAGCCGGCGTCGGGGATCATCGTGCAGGCCGTCTCCGCGAGCGCGAACGTGAGGCCCTTCGGGTACTCGGTGCAGGTGCCGAGGAACGAGATCTGGTTGCAGCTCGCCTTCACCCCGGCGGCCGCGCCCGGGTCGTCCTTGGAAGCGCCACCGCCCTTGCAGCCGCCGAGGAGGGCGAGCGAACCGAGGGCGAGCGACGTGGCGAGCGTGAAGAAATACCTGGTCTTCATTGAATCTCCCGAAGCGCGAACGTCGCGCAGGCGGGTATACGCGCGCCCGCGGCCGAGCTTCCTCTCGGCGCGGACGCGGTCTCTGCCGCGCGACTCTTGCGCTCGCCGCCGACGCGACGGCGTGGCGCCGGACGCGAATTAGATGAAGAAGTCCGGAATCAACGTCGCGGACGGATCGACGGCGTACTCGGACAGGTCCGTCTTGCCGGTGGACGCCAGCACTTCGTCGTCGATGAAGAAGTTGCCGGTGCACGCGCGCGACGGGCGCAGGAAGATGGCGTGCGCCGCGTCGGCCATGATCTCGGGCTTGCGCGAGCCGCGCATCGCGTCCGCGCCGCCCAGCAGGTTCTGCACCGCCGCCGTCGCGATCGCCGTGCGCGGCCAGAGCGCGTTGAACGCGATGCCGTCGGCCGCGAATTCACCGGCCATGCCGAGCACGCACATGCTCATGCCGAACTTCGCCATCGTGTACGCGACGTGCCCCTCGAACCAGCGCGTCTCCATGTTGAGCGGCGGCGACAGGTTCAGGACATGCGGGTTCGCTGCCTGCTTCAGGTGCGGGACGCACGCCTGCGAGCACACGAACGTGCCGCGCGTGTTGATCTGGTGCATCAGATCGTAGCGCTTCATCGGCGTGCCCAGCGTGTTCGTCAGCGAGATGGCGCTGGCGTTGTTCACGAGGATGTCGATGCCGCCGAAGGCAAGGGCCGTCTTCTTCACCGCCGCGGTCACCTGCTCCTCGAAGCGGATGTCGACGACGAGCGGGAGCGCCTTGCCGCCGGCGGCCTCGATCTCCTTGGCGGCGGAGAACACGGTGCCGGGGAGCTTGGGGTTCGGCTCGGCGGTCTTGGCGACGATGGCGACGTTCGCGCCGTCCCGCGCGGCGCGGAGGCCGATCGCGAGGCCGATGCCGCGGCTCGCGCCGGTGATGAACAAAGTCTTTCCGCGGAGCGACGTGGTGCCGGACATGGCGCGCAGCCTAGCGACGGTCGGGCCGCGGGTCTACGGCAGCCCCATGACTTGCTTGGGGTGCGCGGTGCACGGACCGCCGACGCCCGCGTCGCGGAAGTAGCAGTCGTCGTCGGTCGGCCCGCCGTCGCTCTTGCCGGGCGGGTGGCCGGTGCGGCCGTCGGGGTTCGCGCCCCAAGACCACACGGTGCCGTCGACGCCGAGGCCGACCGTCAGCTCGGCGCCAGCGGAGAGCGCGGCGAGCTTCGGCACGGCGACGACGCGCGCGGGCTTGGGGGCGCAGTATTTCACGTCGCCCTCGCACACGCCGGGGCCGCGGATCGTGCCGTCGCCGACGGTGCCCCAGAAGTTGTAACCCCAGCACCACGCGACGCCGTCGGCGTCGAGCGCGCACGTGTGGTTGTAGCCGGGCTCGATCGACGCGACCTTCACCGCGGTGATCAGCGCAGGGACGGCGTGGTCCACGGCGTCCAAGATGCCGAGGCCGATCTGCCCGTTGCCGTTGAAGCCCCAGCAGTAGAAGTCCTGCGCGGTCTTCGCGCAGGTGACGCGGGAGACGCGCGCGGAGGTGAACGACGTGAAGTTCGGCACGGGCGACGGCGTGCCGTTGCACGGCGTCGACGGCGCGGTGAGGGGGCACGAGGTGTCGCCGCCGCCGATGTGGCCGAGGACGCCGCGAAAGTTCGCGCCCCAGCACCAGATCGTGCCGTCCTTCTTGGTCGCGCACGCCGACGGGTTCGCGCGGCCCGCCGCGACGTCGACGACGTCGGACGAGAGGGCGACGGTGACCGGCGCGGGGTGCGGTCCGTCGGTCGGCGCGCCCTCGCCGAGCTGGCCGTACGCGTTGTCGCCCCAGCACCGGAGCGAGCCGTCCGAGAGGCGCGCGCACGCGAACCCCTCGCCGACGGCGATCTGCGCGGCGGGCGGGATCGGAACGGTGACCGGCGTGGCGTCGCACGGGCCGCCGTAAGCGCAGTTGGGCATGCCGGTCGGCGACTTGCCGAGCTGCCCCGCGTTGTTGATGCCCCAGCAGCGGACGGCGCCGGCTTTGTCGCGCACGCACGACGCGTTCGGACTGCTCGCGAGCTCGATCGCGCCGCTCACGCCGGCGACCTTTGCGGGCTTGGGGCACACGGTGCAGCCGTCCGCGCGCACGCCGAGCTGACCGGCGGCGTTCGGGCCCCAGCACCAGACCTCGCCGCCGCGGAGCAGCGCGCAGCCGAAGGCGCCGGCCGACACGCCGACGACCTTGTTGCCGCACTCGCCCGCGACGCATGTGTAGCCGACGGGGCAGGCGTTGCCGCACCTTCCGCAGTTGTTCGTGTCGGCGTCGATGTTCCCGCACGCAGGCGCGTCGACGGGTGGCGCGGCGTCGTCGGCGCCGTCGGCGGCGGCGTCGGCGTCGGGGAAGGGCTCGTGGTCGCCGAGCCCGAGCACGAAGGCGCAGGCCCCGAGCAGGGCCGGCGCGGCGAGCAGCGCGGCGGCGCGCGACGCGAGGGTGGCCGCGCGCGACGTCACCACGCCGCCTCGACGCGCACGCCGAAGGCGGTGGGCGCGACGCGCGCGCGCGCGATCCCGCGCGACGGACGCGGGACCGAGAAATAGAGGTACCCGCCGGCAAGGGCGGCGACCGCGCCGACGGCGAACGCGACGGTGGAGATCGTCGCGGCGGAGTGCGCGTCGTTCTGGAGCTGTAGGCCGTCGGGATCGCAGAAGCGCCCGACGCAGTGCGCCTCGGCGTCGCTCTTCTTGCCGGAGGCTCGCAGCCCGAAGAGCGCGCCGAGGCCGAGCGCGACGACGCCGGCGCCCGCGACCGCGAGGCCCGCGATGCGAAGGCCGCGCGCGTCGGGGGCAGGTTTTGGCGCCTCGTGCACGGGCTCGATCGCCGCGAAGGCCGGGACGACGACGATCTGCTTGCTCGGGCCGTTGCCCACCTCGATGCGGAGCGAGCGCGCGGGCTTGGCGGCGGCCGAGGCGACGAGCACGTGGGGCCCTGGGTCGAGCGGGATCGGCCGCGCGAGCGCCGCCCTGGGGACGGGCGCGTCGTCGATCGTGACCGCGTCGACGCCGGGCGGCAGCTGAACCTCGATCAGCGAGAGCACCGCCTCGCTCAGCGCGGCCTGCTCGAGCGCGAAGACCTCGCGGTCCTTCTGCCCCGTCTCGCGCGCGCGACGCGCCGCATCCATGAACTCGGCGTGCGCGGTCGCGAAGCGTCGCGCCTGGGCGTGGCAGTCGGCGAGGTTGAGGAGCGTGCCTACCGCCGGATCCAAGCGCTGGCTCTGGGCGAACGCGTCGCACGCCGCGGGGATCTGACCGGCCTTGAGCAGCCTCTGGCCGTCGTGGAAGAGCGCCTCGGCGCGCTTCACGTCCTCGGGCTCGGCCGCGAGCGCGGTCGCAGCGACGGAGAGCCCCAAAAGGACGAGCGGCAGCGCGCGCGCGATTCGGCTCAACGTCGTTCCTTGAGGAGCTCCTGCTTCGAGGGCTGCCTCAGATGCGGTGCGGGCCGCCCGGGGGTGTGCGCGGGGCTCGCGGACGAGACCGCCGCGGTCGGATCGGGATCGGCATCGGACGGCGCGGGCGCGGACGACGCGGGGACAGGCGCGGGCGCGGACGCCGCCGCGGGAGCGGACGAGGAGACCGGCAGCGCGGCCGCGGCGGGGAACGTCGCCGTCACCGCCGGAAGAACCTCGGCCGCCCCGACCGGCGCGGGCGCCGCCGCGACCGGCTTCGGCCGCTTTTGCAGCGCCATGAAGACCCCGAACGCGCCGAGGAGCGCGAGGCCCGCCGCGACGCCGACCCCCATCGCGCGCCGGCTCGTGCGACGGCTCGCCGGCGCGTGGACCCACGACACGTTCGTCGGGTGCGGCGGCGGCGACTCGAGCAGGGCTGCGCCGGTCGACGCTTCGCCGAGGCTGGAGCGCGGGCGCGCCATCACCGCCGCGATGCGCGCGACCGCGGCGTCGGCGCCCGGACGCATCGGCGCGATGGCCTGCGCGAGCTCGAGCACGTTCGGGAAGCGCTCGTCCGGATTGCGCCGCATGCACCGCGCGATCGCGGCCTCGAGGACGGCGGGCATCTCGCGGACCTTGCCGGCCGGCGGCGGCATCGCGCCCGAACGAATCCGCGCGAGCGTCTCCTGCTGCGACGGCCCGTGGAACGGACAGACGCCCGTCGCGAGCTCGTACAAGATGACGCCGAGGGACCAGATGTCCGAGCGCACGTCGACGTTGCGCGCGTCGCGCGCCTGCTCGGGTGACATGTACGCGGGCGAGCCGAGGAGCATCGGCTCGCCGTCGGGGGCCGTCGGGGCCTCCTCCATGCCTTCGAACTTCGAGATGCCGAAGTCGAGCACCTTCACGACGACCTGCCCGCCCGCCTCCGTCGCGAGAAACAGGTTCGACGGCTTCAGGTCGCGGTGCACGATGCCGCGCACGTGCGCGTGCACGAGCCCTTCGAGCGCGCCCATCGCGATGTCGACGATGTCCCAGATGGGGAGCGGGCCGCGCGCGTTCAGGGCGGCCGCCACGTCGCCGCCCTCGAGCAGCTCCATCACGAAGAACGGGCGCCCGTCGGTCAGCTGCCCGATGTCCATCACCGAGCAGACGTGCGGGCTCTTGATGCGCGCGGCGAGGCGCGCCTCGTTCAAGAAGCGCGTGACGTGGTCCGGGTTCCGCGAGACCTCACGCGAGAGGACCTTGATCGCGATCGGCGTGTCGAGCAAAAGGTGATGCGCCGAATACACGAGGCCCATGCCCCCTTCGCCGACCACTCGAAGGATGCGGTATTTGCCGAGGAAGTCCTCGCCAGGTCGCGGCTGATCGCCCGCCATCGAATACGGAGGATACGCCCCGCGCGATGTCACCTCAAGGAGACGGCCGAAGCGGGTACGACCCTCCACCACCTCGCACGAAAGACTTGCACGAGACGCCATTCCTCGAGGGGAGGGCGCTTCTGCCTCTCGGACGTCGCGAGGCCCTACGCGCCGAGCCCCGCGAGGCCGCCGGCGGCGTCGAGGTCGTGCAGCTCGTCCGACCCGCCGATGAAGCGATCGTCGATGAAGATGATCGGCACCGTGCGGTGCCCCGTGGCAAGGGAGACCTCTGCGCGCGCTTCGGGATCGCAGGTGACGTCGACCTCGTCGAACGGGATCTTCCGGGCGTTCAGCAGGCGCTTGGCCATCATGCAGTAGCCGCAGTACTTCGTCGAAAAAATGCGAACGCGCGCCGCCATGACTTGTCCGATGGTGCGGACGCGGGCCCGGTTGCGCAAGCCGCTTCGCCCGGCTGAGCCGCGCCCGGCGCGCGCGAGCTTCGGCACGCGTGGTACCCTCCGGGCTCCATGGCGGCGGAGCAGACGATTCACCTGGAGCGGTACGCGCCGGAGGCGAAGGCCTTGGTCGCGGGGGCGCAAACATTGGCCGACGAGCGCAAGCACGCGCAGGTCGAGCCGATCCACCTGCTCGCGCGCGCAGTCGACCGCGATCGCGGCGTCGCCGAGGTCTTCCGCAAGGCGGGCGCGGAGCCGTCCGACGTCGCGGTCGAGGCGGAGACGCAGCTCGCGCGCATCCCGAAGGCGAGCGGCGGGCTCGCGTACCTCTCGAGCGGCATGCTCGCGCTCCTCGGCCGCGCCGAGAAGGAAGCCGCCGACAAGGGCACGTCCACCGTCGGCATCGAGCACCTGCTCAACGCGCTCTCGCAAGAGCTCCGCGGTCCTGCCGCTGTCGTGCTCCAGGCGTTCGCGCTCGGGCCCGGCTCGTTCCGCCCGCACATGGCCGCGCTGAAGAGCGTCCCGCGCGACGCGCCGTCTGCCGGCGCCGCGACGGCCGCAGAGAGCGCCGCGCGCTACACGCAGGATCTCGTCGAGCGCGCGCGACGCGGCGGCTTCGACCCGGTCATCGGCCGCAACGTGCAGGTGCGCCGCCTCTTGCAAATCCTCGAGCGCAGGCAGAAGAACCACCCGCTGCTCGTCGGCGAGCCGGGCGTCGGCAAGGGCGCGATCGTCGGCGCCCTCGCGATGCGCATCGCCGCCGGCGACGTGCCGCAAAACCTGTCACGCCTCGCGTTCGTCGAGCTCGAGACCGGCCAGCTCGTCGCGGGCGCGAAGCTCCGCGGCGAGATCGAGGAGCGCGTGAAGCAGGTCGTGACCGCGTACAAAGGCGGCGACGCGGTCCTCTACATCAACGGCATCGAGTCGCTCTACGGCCAAGGGGCCGCGGGCGGCGGCGTCGGCGAGCTGCTCAAGCCGATGCTCGCGCGGGGCGAGGTGCGCCTGCTCGCGACGACGACGCCCGACGGCTTCCGCAAGCTGCACGAGCGCGATCCGGGGCTGCTGCGGCAGTTCACCGTGCTCACGATCGACCCGGCGACGGTGGACGAGGCCGTCGAGATCCTGCGCGGCGTCGCGACGCAGTACGAGGCGCAGCACCGCGTGCAGATCGGCGATCCGGCGGTCGTCGCCGCGGTGCGCCTCGCCAAGCGCTACGTGCAGGACCGCGCGCTCCCCGACTCGGCGATCGATCTGCTCGACGAGGCCGCCGCGCGCAAGCGCGTCGAGATGGACGGCGTGCCGGCGGCGGTCGACGACGCGATTCGCCGCCTCGCGTCGCTGAAGGCGCAGCTCCTCGCCGTCGCCGACGACGCCGACGCGATGAGCCAGAAGACCAAAGCGCGCATCGACAAGGAGATCGCGCAGCTCGAGCCGAGCGTCTCGGAGATGCGCGCGAAGCTCGACTCGCGGCGCGGCGCACTCGCTGCCGTCGCGACGCTCCGCGAGGAGCACCAGAAGCTCATGACGCAGCTCGAGGAGGCGCGCAAATCGCACGATTTCGCCAGGCTCGGCGAGGTCGAGCACGTCTCGCTCCCGGACGTGAAGCGCCGCCTCGAAGTGGCGGAGGCGGCGGTCCTCAAGGACGGCGCGCCCACCACCAGCAGCAACGTCGTGTCGGACGAGGACGTCGCCGCCGTCCTCGGCGACTGGACCGGCATCCCGATCACCAAGATGCTCGAGGCCGAGAGCGACAAGCTCCTCAAGATGGAGGAGCGCCTCACCAAGCGTATCGTCGGCCAGAGCGAGGCGGTCCGCGCCGTCTCGCGCGCGGTCCGCCGCGGCCGCGTCGGGCTGCGCGATCCCGGCAAGCCGATCGGCAGCTTCCTCTATTTGGGCCCGAGCGGCGTCGGCAAGACGGAGCTCGCCAAGGCCCTCGCCGAATTCCTCTTCGACGACGAGCAAGCCATGACCCGACTCGACATGAGCGAGTTCATGGAAAAGCACATGGCGCAGCGCCTCGTCGGCGCGCCGCCGGGCTACGTCGACAGCGAGCAGGGCGGCTTCCTGACCGAAGCGGTGCGCCGCAAGCCGTACAGCGTGCTGCTCTTCGACGAGGTCGAGAAGGCGCACACGGACGTCTTCAACCTGCTTCTTCAGGTGCTCGACGACGGCCGCCTCACCGACGGCCGCGGGCGCACCGCAGACTTCTCGAACACCGTCGTCATCATGACGAGCAACATCGGCGGCAAGCGCATCCTCGACACCGACCCGAAGCTGTTCGAGTCCGAAGACGGCCGCGACGCGCTCCGCGACGTGCTGCGCGAAGAGCTCAAGAACTTCCTGCGCCCCGAGTTCCTGAACCGCATCGACGACATCATCATCTTCCGCCCGCTCTCGAAGGTCGATCTCCGCGGCATCGTCGACATTCAGCTGCGGCGCCTCGAGAAGATGCTCGACGGCCGCGAGCTGAAGCTCCAGCTCACCGACGCCGCGAAGATGCAGCTCGTCGAGCTCGGCTACGAGCCGGCGTTCGGCGCGCGCCCGCTCAAGCGCGCCATCTTGAAGAAGCTGCAGGACCCGCTCGCCGAGGAGATCCTCGCGGGCGGCTACGGGCCCGGGAGCGTCGTCAAGGTCGACGTGAAGGGCGAAGAGTTCACGTTCGAGAAGGCATGAGAGTCCACCTCATCGGAATCTGTGGCACGGGGATGGGCTCGCTCGCGACGCTCCTCCGCGACGCGGGGCACGACGTGTCCGGCTCCGATCAGTCGTTCGATCCGCCGATGGGCCCGGCGCTGCGCGCGGCCGGCGTGACGTGCCTCGAGGGGTACGACGCGTCGCACGTGCCCGAGGGGTGCGATCTGGTCGTCGTCGGCAACGCGATCCGCAAGGACAACGCGGAGGCGCGCGCCGCCGAGGAGCGCGCCCTCGCGCGGACGAGCATGTCGGCTGCGCTGCGCGAGCACTTCCTGGAGAAGCGCCGCCCGCTCGTCGTCGCCGGCACGCACGGCAAGACGACGACGAGCACGATGTGCGCGTGGCTCCTCGAGAGCGCGGGGCAGGAGCCGGGCTGGTTCATCGGCGGGATCCCGAAGAACCTGCCGTCCGGCGCGGCCATCGGGCGCGTGAAGAGGAGCCTCTCGGCGCCGAGCGTCCGCGCGCCGTTCGTCGTCGAAGGCGACGAGTACGACGCCGTCTACTGGCACAAGCAGCCCAAGTTCCTCGACTACATCGGCGTCGGCGACGACGACGTGGCGATCGTGACGTCGTGCGAGCTCGATCACATCGACATCTACGCCGACGTCGCGTCGTACGAGGCCGCGTTCCATCGGTTCGTGAGCGCCGTGCCCCGAGGGGGACGAATCATCTGCGACGCCCGCGACGCGCGCGCGCGGCACATCGTGAAGGAGAGCGCGCGCTGCTCGACGTCGTTCTACGCGCTCGACGGCGACGACACCGGCGACGTGACGCCGACGTGGCTCGCGGCGCTCGCGACCGTGGAAGACGGGCGGCAGCTGTTCGACCTGTTCGTCGGCGGCACGTCGTGCGGGCGCTTCGCGTTGCCGGTCCCCGGCGCGCACAACGTCCGCAACGCGGTCGCCGCGATCGCGGCGTGCGCCGAGGCCTTCGGCGTCGCCGTCAGCGGCGCGCGCACCTCACTCGCGAATTTCCAGGGCGTCGCGCGGCGGCAGGACCTCATCGGCGAGCCGCGCGGCGTTCGCGTCTACGACGACTTCGCGCACCACCCCACGGCGGTGGGCGAGACGCTGCGCGCCTTGCGGACGCGGCACCCCGGCGGCGCCCTCTGGGCCGTCTTCGAGCCGCGCAGCGCGACCGCCGTCCGCAACCTCCATCAAGAGGCGTACGTGCACGCGTTCGACGCGGCGGACCACGTGCTGCTCGCCCCGCTCGGGCGGGCGAACGTGCCGGAGGCGGAGCGCCTCGACCTCGGCCGGCTCGCGGCCGCGCTCGGCCCGAAGGCGGAGACGCCGAGCGGCGTCGCGGCCATCGTCGACCGCCTCGCCGGCGGCGCGAAGCCCGGCGACACGATCGCGATCCTCTCGAACGGCGCGTTCGGCGGAATCTACCCGAAGCTCCTGGCGAGGCTCGCGTGAGGCTCTCGCCGAGCGACGAGCCGAAGCTCGTCGCGCTCGCGCTCGACGCCGCGCGCGAAGCGGCGAAGATCCTCGCTCCGGGTTTTCGCGCGCGTCCGGTCGCCGAGCACAAGGGGGTCGTCGATCTGGTGACCGAGTACGATCGCGCGAGCGAGGCGTACCTGACGGCGCGCCTCGTCCGCGAGACCGGCTTCGCGTGCGTCGGTGAGGAGGCAGGCGGCGAGCGCGCCGCGGACCCCGACGATCCGACGTGGTACGTCGATCCCCTCGACGGCACGACGAACTTCGTGCACGGCCACCCGTTCTACTGCGTGTCGATCGGGCTCACGATCGCCGGCGCGCCGCGCCTCGGCGCGGTCCACGCGCCCGCGCTCGGGCTAACGTGGTCGGGCGTGGCCGGCAAGAGCGCCACTCGCAACGGCGCGCCGTGCGCGGTCAGCGGCACCGCGTCGTTCGAGGCGGCGATGCTCGGCACCGGCTTCCCCTACGATCGCAGGACGAGCGCCGACGACAACCTCGCCGCGTTCGCCGCGATCAAGAAGCAAGCGCAGGCCGTTCGGCGGTGCGGCTCGGCGGCCATCGACCTGTGCTTCGTCGCCGACGGCACGTACGACGGCTACTGGGAGCGCAAGCTGCGACCGTGGGATCTCGCCGCGGGGGCGGCGATCGTGCTCGGCGCGGGCGGGCGACTGACGAGCTTCGACGGAAGGTCGCCGGATCTTCTCCAAGGGCACCTCGTCGCGACGAACGGGAAAATCCACGACGCGCTCGTCCGCGCGCTCCAGGCCGTGCGCGCCGGCCCCTGAATTTTCGGCCGCGGTGTGGAACGGCGCGCCGCCGTGCATCACACTTCAGGGGTACGTCATCTTAGCTTGAGGAGGACCGCATGTTCGGGTCCAGTCGGGTCACGCGCATCGCCCACCTGTCCGATGTCCACACGCTCGAGAAGGAGCGGGGCGCGTACGGATGGGAGCTGAAGTTCGTCAGCATCCACCGCCCGCTCGACGCCGAGGCGAGGCTGCGAAAGCTCGCGAGCAGCCTCGCGCTCGCAAAGGCGCACGGCGCCGATCACGTCGTCGTGTCCGGCGATCTCACCGAGATGGGGACACGCGCGCAGTTCGCGGCGTTCGCGGACGTCCTCGACGCCGCGCGGATCGCGCCCGACAAGGTCACGCTCGTGCCTGGCAACCACGACGCGTACACCGCCGGCGACGCGTGGACGCGCGCGCTCGCGGGCCCGCTCCGCGCCTACGCGCCGTCGAGCGCGGCGCGCCCCGGTCAGGTCGTCGAGCGCGGCGGCGTCGTCCTCCTCCCGATCGACACCACGCGCTTCCAGAACGTCGCGCTCTCGGGCGGCGAGCTGGGCGACGACGTCGCGCGGTCGCTCGGCGCGCGCCTCTCCGATCCCGCGTTCCGCGACGCGCCCATCGTCGTCGTCACGCACCACCCGCCGTTCTCGCACGCGCGCCGTATCTGGCAGTACGTCGACGGCCTACGCGGCGCGACGCGCCTCGTCGACATGCTCGCCGGGAGCCCGCACGTGCAGCTCCTCCATGGGCACATGCACCGCGCGCTCGACCGGCTCATCGGCGGCCGCGGCCAGAGCCGCGTCTTCGGCGCCCCGGCCACCGTCGAGGATCGCGAAGGCCGCCCGCGCATTCGCCTCTACGACGTCGGCGCGAACGGGCTCGAGAGCGCCGGCATCGTGACGGGCTAGGAAGCTCGATCTAACGCGCGCGCTTGGCGGGGTGGGGCTTCGGCGGCGGCGCGCGCGGCGGCTCGGTCGCTCCGAGCGCCACGCACTGCGCGAGCACCGCGCCCATCTTCGGCACCAGGTCCTCGCGCGCGACGTCGCGCCTCACGAGCCACTCGGTGGCCGTCGCCTCGACGAATCCGAGCCAGCCGCGGAGGAGCGTTCGAAGGAGCGGGGTCGCCGGGAGAGGCAGCTCCGTCACGATACGCTCGACGAAGGTCGCGCGCGTGTCCTCGAGGATGCCGTACACCTCCGGATCGGTGCCGAGCCCGCCGCGGATGAGCGCGAGGTACGCCCCGCCGTGCTCCTCGACGAAATCGAAGTACGTGCCGAGGCCGAGCATCACGCTCGCCTCGGGCGTCGCGGCGGTCGCGGTGTCCGTCCGCGCCACGAGATCGCTCGCGGCCTCTTTCAGCGCGGCGATGTAGAAATCACGCTTGGTCGGGAAGTAGTGGTAGAGGAGTCCCTTCGAGACGCCGGCGGCGCGCGCCAGATCGTCGATGGACACCTCGTCGTATGAGCGCTCGCTGAAGACGCGGATGCCCATCGCGAGGAGCTGCCCCTTGCGCGCGTCGAGATCGAGCCGCGTCCGCGCCTTGCGCGCCGCCGGCTTTCGCTGCGCCAATGCCACTCAGAGGAGCCTAGCCCACTATTGACTTTCATTCAATAACAACTTAGGACGACGGCATGTCCCTTCCCCAGGCACCTCGGGTCGTCATCACCGGCGCGGGCAGCGGCTTCGGACGCGCGCTCGCC
>JAYVXL010000589.1:0-4536 GCA_043785185.1 Myxococcales bacterium | reverse complement strand
GGGGGCGATCCTCCCGCGGCCAGCGCCGATCCCGCCAAACCCAAGGTCGAGGCGACCGGCTACGGCTACGCCGACCCCAAACCGCGGCGCACCGGCGGCGTCGCCCCGCGCGCCCACCGCGCGGCCCGCGCGAGCGGCCCCATCGCGACCCTCCCGGGCTTCGAAATGACCGGCGACGGCGGCTCGCGCCTCTTCGTCGAGCTGACGCAGTCGGTGCCCGTCGAGGAGAAGAAGGCGGCCGGGACGCTCACCTACGTCCTCCGGGGCGCGCACGTCCAGAAGCACAACAACCAGAACGCGCTCGTCACGGTGCACTTCAACACGCCGGTGTCGCGCGCGCGGCTCGTGCCGCACGGAAACGATCTCCACTTCATCGTGGAGATGCGCTCGACGGTGACGCCGGCGTGGAAGCTCGAGCCCGCAAAGGACAATAGCGCCGTCCTCACCATCGACTTCCCGAAGGGGGACTTCCTGCCGAACGGGCCGGCGCCGGCGCCGACGCAGCTCGACCCGAGCGATCCGAACGGGCAGCCCCCGGGCGACACGACGACGACCGACGCGCCCCGCAAGACGTCGTCGCGCAAGAAGAAGCCGTAGCCGCCCCTTGCCCTGCGCGCGCGCGCGTGTGTGCGCCAGCCTCGCGGCGGCGGCGTGCCTCGGCCCGGCCGCCGCGCGCGCCGAGGAGCTGCCGGCGCCGCCCGCCGTGGACGCGCGCGCGGACGACATCACGCTCGACGCGCGCGAGCACGAGATCTCCCTGTCGGGCCACGTCCGCGTCGACTCGCCGCCGTTCTACCTGACGAGCGAGCACCTCGTCGTGCAGCGCACGCGCTTCGGCGCGGAGGTCGACGGAGAGGGGCGGGTGGCCTTCTGCCCGTGCCTCAAGACGCCGCTCGCGGTGGGCTTCGACGGCGCGACGGTGGCGCCGCCGGGCGACTTGTTCCTCCGCGACCCCACGCTGCGCGTGTACGACGTGCCGGTCCTTTGGCTTCCGTACTTCTGGCTGCGCTCGCCGGGCCGCGTCGGCGTGCTGCCGCCGGAGGTCGCGTACCGCGGGCATGACGGCTTGCTGCTCGGCGAGGGCGTGCACTTGCCGCTGCAGCCGGGCGACGCCGAGCACGGGATCGATCTCCGCGCCGGCGGCTACACGGTGGGCGGCGTCGCCGTCGACGCGCAGGCCGTCACCGCCGCGAGCACGACGCGCGTGCGCTGGGACCGCGTGAAGGGGGACGACGGCGTGACCGTCGACGCGAAGGGGGCGTTCGCGCCGCTCGCGTGGGACGTCGACGCCGTGCGCGGGGGCCGCGGCGTCCTGGCGAGCTCGGACCTCGAGGTCGCGGCGCGGGTCTACGACCGCGCGCGCGCGGAGACGGCGTGGCGCGCGGGGCCGTTGACGCTCGCGAGCGGCGTGCGCGCCGTCGCGCTGCGCGGCGCTGGCGCGCTCGACTTCGGCGCCGCGGGGCCGATGGTCGCCGCGCGCGTGAGCGAGGCGCTCGGCGGCGCAGGCGCGTTCGACGCGACCGTCGACGCCGGGCAGCTCCGCGGCGACGGCCTCGCTGCGCTCACCTTTGCGCGCGCCGAAGTCGGCAGCTCGCTGTCCACGCGCGTCGGGCCGCTGGGCGCGACCGTGTCCGCGCGCGCGGCCGGCGACGTCGCGGGCGACGGCGCGCGCCGTGGAAAAGACGGTGCGGGCACGCTGCGCGCCGAGCTCGGGCTCCCGCTCGTGCGCAGCTACGCGACCGACGCCGCCCCGAACGACCCCATCCGCCACCGCCTCGAGCCGCGCCTCGCCGCCGCCGTCCTCGGCGCGCACGACGAGGACGTCCTCGGCGCGCTCCCCGGTCGCGGCGCCGCGCTCGTCCACGGCGGCGCGTGGGTGGCGCAGGCGACGGTGTACAGCGCGCTCGGCCGCTGGGGCGCGCGCGAGGGGAGCGAGCTCGAGGTGAGCGCCGGCCTCATCGGCGACGCGGACCGCGCGCGCGGCGCGCTCCGCTGGCACGGCGGCACGGCCACGAGGTGGATCGGCGCCGGCGCCGACGTCGCGCGTGTCCTGCCCGGCGGCTCGCCCGGTGGCGTCGCCGCGATCACGCGCTACCGCGTAGGCCTGTCCGACGGCGTCCACCTTGGCGCGCTCGTCGCGGTACGAAGCGGCGTCGATCCCGTCCTGGCGCGCGCGCTCACCGACGCGCCGCTCGAGCCGTCGTCGGGCCTGCTCGCGCTCGAGGGCACGACCGGCGGCGCGCGCTTCGTCGTGCCGTGGACACGCGCCGTGACGACGAGCGCGGGCGCCGACGGCGATCTCTCCGCGCGCGAGCTCCTGGCGGCGCGCGCGAGCGTCGAGCTTCGCGATCCGTGCGGCTGCCTCGTCGTGCGCGCCGCCGGTGGGCACCGCCTCGGGCGCCCCGGCGTCGACGTCGGCATCACGGTCGACTTCGTGCCGCCCCGGTAGTGCCGCCGATGGCCTGCGGCTCGGCGCCGCAGAGCTTCTCGACGAGGAAGCCGGCGACGTCGCTCGGCTTGGTCCCCGGCCCGAACCCCGCGTCGAAGCCGAGCTCCAGCGCCAGCTTGTGATCGACGCGCGGCCCGCCGAAGAGCATGACGAAGTCGGCGCGCACGCCGTCCTTCTTCGCCATCTCGATGAGCGCCTGCCCGTTCTCCTTGTGGCAGTTTCTCTGCGTGATGACCTGGCTGACGAGGATCGCGTCCGCGCCGAGCGCGCGCGCGCGCGCGAGGAGCTGATCGTTCTCGACCTGCGCGCCGAGGTTGTACGCCTCGAAGCCTTTGTAGCTCTCGAGCCCCTTGTCGCCGGCGTAGCCCTTGTAGTTCAGGATCGCGTCGATGCCGACGGTGTGCGCGTCGCTCCCGGTGCACGCGCCGACGACGATGATCTTGCGACCGAGGCGCGTCGAGATGCGGTGCTCAATCTCCTCGCGTGACAGCGCCTCGGTGCGGATCTCCGGCACGTCGATCTGCGAGATGTCGACCGAGTGCTTCGAGTGACCGTAGACGACGAAGTACGTGTACCCGAGGGCGCACTGCTCCATCGTGGCGACGAGCGGCTCGCGAAGGCCGTGGCTCTCGGCGAAGCGCTTGGCGCCTTCGCGCGCGCGCGCGCTGGGCGGAACTTGCAGCACGAAGCTCATCTGGACCATTCCGTCGCCTTCGCGATCGCCGTAGGCGCGGAGCGGCTTGGCCGGGGGGGTGGGGTGCATGCTCTCTCGGAGTTTACGTGGTTCGCCGAGGATTTGCGAAGCGGCGTCGCCTCCGCGCGGCCGCGAGGAACGCGAGCCCAAGCATCGCGGCCGGCGCAGAGGTGCCCGCGCCGCGTTCGCCCCCGCCGCTCCCGCTCCCGCGCGCGGCGCAGCCGCTGCGAAGCGGCGGAGCGCTGACGCATACGCCGGCGCCGTCGCACAAGAAGCCCTCGGCGCAGTCGTCGCTCGTCGCGCAGGTCGCGCGGCACGCGCCCGCGGCGGCGTCGCACGCGAAGGGCGTGCAGTCGCGCGTGACGCCGGTGTTGGAGGTCGCGACGTGCGCGCCGGTGCACGCCGTGTCGGGCACCCCGCAGGCTCCGGCGCGGCAGACCGCCGGCGCGGCGCACTCGGCGGATGTCACGCACGCCGTGCGGCACGCGCCGTCCACGCCGCACCCGTAGGGCGCGCACTGCGCGCGGCAGCAGACGCCCGCGGCGCATTGGCCGGACGCGCAGTCGCTCCCGTGCGCGCAGGACCGGCCGGGCTTGCTGCGGCACGCGGCGCCCGGGTCGCAGGTCCGGTCGCCGGTGCAAGAGTCCGCGTCGTCGGCGCCGCGGACGGGCGTGCAACCGCTGCCCGTCGTGTCGCAGCGGGAGCAGGTGCCGCAGGTGACCGCGCAGCAGATCCCCTCGTCGCAAAGCGCGGTGTCGCAGTGGTCGCTCGTGGTGCACGCGCCCGCGAACGTCCAGTAGAGCCACGTGTCGGAACCGGCGGCCGCGACGACTCGGCGGCGGGCGACGTCGAAGGCCGTGCTCGAGAGCGCTCGCGGCACGCCGATGGGGCGTTGCTGCCACCAGGTCGCGCCGTCCCACTCCCAGACTTCGCCGTCGCGGTAGAGCACGGTTCGAGCCCGCGCGGCGTCGTAGGCGAGTAGTCCCCTGTTGCCCGGTGGGGGCGAGGCGGCCGGCGTCGGGTGCGTCCAACGGAGGCCGTCCCACTCCCACACGGCGCTCGACAGCTTGGGATTGCATCCCGGTACGCAGTCATCCTCGCCGACCTGAAGCGTGACGCCGCGGAGCGCGTCGTAGACCAGCACGCGTCCTCCTCCGAGCGGAACGACCCCCGCCGCCGCAGCCTGTCTCCACCCGCCGGCATCGAGCGTCCACGTCTCGCCGTAGCCCCCGTTCACGCGGCTTCCGAAGAGGACGATCTGACGGCGCGCCTCGTCGTAGGAGACGCTTCGGAGGGTGAGCGGCGGCGCGGGCACGCCGCGCGACCACGAGCCGCCGTCCCATTCCCAGAGATCCACGGGCGCCGTGAAGTCCGTGGAGTCCCCTTCGAAAAC
>JAYVXL010000588.1:0-4537 GCA_043785185.1 Myxococcales bacterium | reverse complement strand
GATCCCGTCGAACGGCGACCATCGCGCACCGCTTGGGCGAGCTCGAGCCGCTGGGCGTGATCGTTCGCGTGCTCTCGCGCGGCGGCCCCGCGCTGCGGCTGGGCGAGGGCTCGTGCATCGTGGGCGGGCACAAGAGCGCAGACCTCGTCGTCCCCGACCCGACCGTCTCGCGGCAGCACGCGGAGCTCACGCTCGTCCCCGAGGGCGTGAGCGTGCGCGATCTCGGGAGCCGGAACGGCACGTTTTACTCGGGGCAGCGCGTCGAGAGCATCATCGTCGGCCCCGGCACGCGACTGCGGCTCGGCTCCGCGGAGATCGCGATCGAGCCGGACACCGAGCAGCTCGCGGGCCCCCTGCCCTACGACGGCGACTCGTTCCGCGGAATGATCGGCCGCTCGGAGCCGATGCGGCGCCTCTTCGCGGTGCTCGCGCGCCTCGAGGGCTCGCTCGTGCCGGTGCTGGTGACGGGCGAATCGGGCGCCGGCAAGGAGCTGGTCGCGCGCGCACTCCACGAGGGCTCCGCCGTCTCGAGCGGCCCGCTCGAGATCGTCAACTGCGGCGCGCTCGCGCGCGAGCTCGTCGCGAGCGAGCTGTTCGGCCACAAAAAAGGCGCGTACACCGGGGCGCAAGAGGCGCGGCGCGGCGCGTTCCAGAGCGCGGACCGCGGGACGCTCTTCCTCGACGAGATCGGCGAGCTGCCGCTCGATCTGCAGCCCGCGCTCCTGCGCGCGCTCGAGACCGGCGAGGTGCGCGCCGTCGGCGACGATCGCACGACGAAGGTGAAGGTCCGCGTCGTCGCCGCCACCAACCGCGATCTCGGCGAAGAGGTGCGCGCCGGCCGCTTCCGCGAGGACTTGTACTACCGCCTCGCCGTCGTGCGCGTGCACGTCGCGCCGCTGCGCGACCGGCGCGAAGACGTCGAGCCGCTGGCGCGCTTGTTCGCGAGCGCCGCAGGCCTCGGCGACCTCCCGCGGCCGGTCATCGAGCGCTTGAAGGGGCACGCGTGGCCCGGCAACGTCCGCGAGCTGCGCAACGCCGTCGACACGTACGCCGCGCTGGGCATGCTGCCGATGGAGGCCGGGAGCGCGCACGGCCCGGCGATCGACGTCGCGCTCGAGCAGATGGTCGACGTGGCGCGGCCCTACGGCGAGCAGAAGGACGCGCTCGTCGAGCGCTTCACGCGGATGTACTTGCGCGCCGTCCTCGCGCACCACGGCGGCAACCAGGCCGCCGCCGCGCGCGCCGCCGAGATCGATCGCACCTACCTCGGGCGGCTCCTCGTCAAGTACGGGATGACGCGATGACCGCCGGCGCGCCGCGGCGGAGGCTCGCCGTCGCGGGCGCGGGCGCCCTGCTCGCGACCGCGCTCGGGTGCCCGGCGGCGCGCGCGGGCGGGCCGGACGCGGTGGCCCTGGCGCGCGCGGCCTACGACCGCGGCGCGCAGGCCTTCGACGCCGAGAAATACGCGCTCGCCGCGCGCGAGATGACGACGGCCGACGAGCTCTCCCCGAACCCGGTGGCCCTCCGCTACGCGCTGCAGGCGACGCTCAAAATCGACGATCCGGTGCTCGGCATGCGCCTCGTCGAGCGCGCCGCGCAGCAGCCGCAGCTCGCCACGCTCGTCGGCCAGGCGCGCGCGAAGTTCGCGCGGCGCGTCGGGCGCGTCGCGCTCGTGTGCGGCGACGATCCGTGCCGCGCGCGCATCGACGGCGAGCCCGCGAAGCCGGTGACGTGGGTGACGCCGGGCCCGCACGCGCTCGAGTGGGAGCCGAGCGGCCGCGTCACGGTGACCATCGACGCGGGGCAGTCGGTCGACGTCTCGCCTCCGCCCCGCCCCGCGCCAAAGGTGGCGGGCACGCGCAGCGCGAACGCGGACCCCACGTCGTCCGCCACGGTGGAACCTTCCAGTGACGGCGGAGGGATCTCGCCGACGTGGCTCTGGGTGGGGATCGGCGTCACCACCATCGCCGTCGGCGCGACCGTCGCATCAGGCGTCGACACGCTGCATCAACACGCCAATTTCCGCTCGCATCCGACGCCGGCGGCGCAGCAGGATGGACAGTCGGCGCAGACGCGAACGAACGTGCTTTTGGGCGTCAGCGCCGGGCTCGCGGTCGCGACGGCGGCGGTGGGCCTCTTCGCGGTGCGGTGGGGCGAGCCGAAGAAGCCGACGGCCGCGCTCGCGGTCGGGCCCCATGGTCTCGGCCTTGCAATCACGTTCATGCAGTGACCCCGGCGCCCGTCCCCTCCTGCGAGAAAGATCTGTCCGCACGCGACAGGCTCGCGCCAGGCTCGCGGTACGAGCTCATCTCGCGCATCGCGTCGGGCGGCATGGGGACGGTCTACCTCGGCCGGCTGCGCGGGCCCGCGGGGTTCCTCCGGCTCGTGGCGCTCAAGCGCGCCCACGATCACCTCGTGCGCGATCCGTCGTTCGCGCGGATGTTCCGCTCCGAGGCGCGGGTCGCTTCACGCCTGCACCACCCGAACGTCGTCGCGGTGCACGACGTCGAGGAGCTCGAGGACGAGCTGGTCCTCGTGATGGACTACGTCGAGGGCGGCGCGCTGTCGTCGCTCATGAGCGCGGCGCGGCGACACCCACTCGCGCCGGAGATCGCGCTGCGCGTGCTCCTGGATGCCGCGGCGGGCCTCGAGGCCGCCCACACCGCGCGCGACGAGCGCGGTCGGGCGCTCGGCGTCGTCCACCGCGACGTGTCGCCCGAGAACGTGCTCGTCGGCACCGACGGCGTCGCGCGCATCTCCGACTTCGGCGTGGCCAAGGTGCTTCGCGCCACCGCCGGCGCCACCGACGGGCGCGATCTGAAGGGCAAGCTCGCGTACATGGCGCCGGAGCAGATCCGGCGCGGGAAAATCGACGCGCGCAGCGACGTCTTCGCGCTCGGGGTCGTCGCGTGGGAGGCGCTCACCGAGCGCCGCCTGTTCCGCGCGCAGAACGAGGTCGCCACGCTGCAGCGCGTGCTCGCGATGACGCCGGAGGCGCCGAGCGCGCTGCGGCCGGGGCTCGCGCCAGAGATGGACGCGGTCATCCTGCGCGCGCTCGAGAAGCAGGCCGACGCCCGCTGGCCGAGCGCGCGCGCGTTCGCCGACGCCCTCGAGCGCGCCGCGCGCGAGGGCGGGCTCGAGCCGGCGACGCCGGCGCAGGTCGGCGAGCACGTGTGGCGCTGCGTCGGTCACGTCCTCGACGCGCGAAGGCGCGCGCTCACGGAGGAGGGGCGGCGGCCGGAGCCGCCGGAGGAAGCGTCCGGCGTCCGCGTGACCGCGAGCGTCCCGCACGCGCCGCCCGTCCCGAACGCGCCGCCGACCGATCCGGGCTCGGTGCCCTCGGGCTTCGTCTACGCCTCCATCCTTCCCGGGACCGTCACTGCGCCCGCCGCTCCGCCCCGCCCCTTCGCGCGCCTCCGCGCGCAGGTGATGCCGTTCCTGGTCGGCGGCGCGACGATCCTGCTCGCGGCCGGCGGGGTTTCGCTCGGCGGCGAGACGGCGCCGCCCGAGCCCGGCCCGCACCGCGCGATCGCCGCCCCTGCCGCGGCGTCCGCCGTCGAGCTCGGCGGACATCTGGCCGAGGTCACGCTCCTCGACGTGCCGGTCGAGGCGCTGCCGCCCGTCGCCGCGCCTCCGCTCCCGACCGTCCGAGCCGCCCTGCGCGCCGAGCGGCCGCGCGCGCGCTTGCCGCGCCCGGCCGCGCCGACGCCGCGCGAGCTCGCCGCGCCGAACCCCTACGGGCCGGCCCCCTCGAGCTCCGCCCTCAAATAAGCGAGCGCCTTCGGCAGCCCGCGACGCAGGCTCGCCGCCAGGAGCTGCGCGAAGAGCGGGATCTTCGACGACAGGCGTATCGACCACGTGACGACCACGATGCCGTCCGCCTCCTCCAATCGCACCTGCCCGAGGTGATGCTCGACGGGCAGCCCGCGGCGGATGGAGTAGTCGAACCCCGTCGGCGGCTCGAAGTGCACGATCTCCTCGTCGATCGTGAAGCCCTGCACCTTGACGCGCCGCATGGCGCCCAGGCCGTTCTTGGGCGTGCCCTCACGAATGAGGCGCGAAGAGCCGATGCCCGGCCACTTGGACATCCCCTCGTGATCGCTCAAGCGCTCGAAGACGCGCGCGATCGGCGCGCGGATGCTGGCGGTGACGTCGACGCTCCCGTTGCCCATGCGCGGCAGCATCGCAGAAGACGCACGGGCGCGACACCCGAGCCTCGCCCCGCAGCGCGACGCTTCGCCCGGGCCTACGACGCGAACGCGCGCCGCAGCCGGGCGATCGCCGCCGGCAGCGCGCGCACCTTCAGGTGCGTGCCCGCCTCGTCGTACCGCTCCTCGAGCACGCGCGCGCTCTCGTAGACGGTCCCGAGGAGCGCCTGCTTGGCGTACGGCACCGTGAGCTCCTCGTCGGTCATCGCCGCTTCGAAGTGATCGATGATGAGCTGACGGAGCGACGCGACGTCGCTCGGCGCGTGCGCGGACAGGAGGATGGCGTCCGGGTGCTGGCGCGCGAGCGACGCGCGCTCGTCGGCGGTCAG
>JAYVXL010000587.1:0-4538 GCA_043785185.1 Myxococcales bacterium | reverse complement strand
CATCGGCCGCGGCGAGGAGGGACGCCCCGGCGCGCTCACGCCGTAGCGTCCAGATCTCCTGAAACCAGGCGAGGTGCCCAATCTCCCAACGCATCGGGTTCACGATGTCGAGACGCGGCCCCATCCACTGGGCGTCGTCCAAGTCCAGGACGAGCTCCAGAGTTCGCGCGCGCGCGTCGGCGAGGTCTTCGCGGATTCCCATGGGCCGCAGGTAGACTACAGTAGGCGGCGATGCGCGTCGTCATCGTCTGCCCCGCTCCGACCGGCTCGCGCCTCGGAAATCGCATCACGGCGCTCCGCTGGCGGAAGATGCTCGCGGACCTCGGGCATCGGGTCTCCATCAGGACGGGCCTGCCGGCGACGCCTTACGATGTCCTCATCGCGCTGCACGCGCGCAAGTCGGCCGAGGCGGTGCGGTGGTCGCGTCTCGCGCACCCTGCGACGCCGATCGCCGTGGCCCTGACGGGAACGGATCTCTACAAGGACATCCAGAAAGACGCCGACGCGCGCGCGCTCCGGTCGCTCGAGCTCGCCGACCGTCTCGTGGTTCTGCACGACGGCGCGCCGCAGGCGGTCCCGCGCGCGCTGCGTCAGAAGGTGCGCGTGATTCGCCAGTCGGCCGATCCGCCGTCGCGCGCGCTCCGCAAGGACGCGCGCTTCTTCGGCGTCGCGTTCGTGGCCCACTTGAGGCCCGAGAAGGATCCGCTGCGCGCCGCGCGGGCCGCGCGCCTCTTGCCCGTCGATTCGCGCGTCCGCATCCTTCACGCCGGTCGTGCGCTCACGCCCCAGGCCCGTCGCGCCGCCGAGCGCGAGCAGCGCACGAACCCGCGGTACCTGTGGCTCGGTGAGGTCACGCCCGGGCGCGCGCGCGCGCTCATCGCGCGCGCCCACGTGCTGGTCTTGACGAGCGTGATGGAGGGAGGGGCGAACGTGCTCGCCGAGGCGATCGTCGCGGACACGCCGCCCATCGCCTCGCGCATTCCCGCCACCGTTGCGGCGCTCGGCGACCGCTACCCGGGCCTCTACCCCGTGGGCGACACCCGGGCCCTCGCGGCGCTCCTTCATCGCGCGGAAACGGACGGGGCCTTCCTCGCCAAGCTCAGGCGGTGCGCACGTGCGCGGCGCCATCTCTTCGCGCCATCGGCAGAGCGCGCGGCATGGCGCTCGCTCTTGAAGGAGCTGCGCTTGACGAAGGCGACGACATCGGCAAGCGTGAGAGCGTGACGACGCCGCGACTCGTCTTCCTCGAAGGTGGCGGTGGGGCCACCTCCACGCTCGCCGACGACGCGCGGCGCGGCTTGTCGCAATCGCCGCGCTCCATCCCACCGAAGCACTTCTACGACGCGCGCGGCTCCGATCTCTTCGATCGAATCTGCACCCTACCCGAGTACTACCTGACTCGCGCGGAGCAGCGGCTCTTGGAGCGCGTGGGGGACGCCCTCGTCGGCGAGAGTGGCGCCGCGACGCTCGTGGAGCTCGGCAGCGGAATGGCGCGCAAGACGGGGCTGCTGGTCGAAGCCATTTGCGCCCGCGCGGCCGATCCTTTGTACGTGCCGCTCGACATCTCGCGCGACGCGCTGGCCGCTTCGTCGACCGCGTTGCTCGAGCGCCATCCGCGGCTCCGTATTCGGGCGGTGCTGGGGGAGTTCCCGCGCGACCTCCCCACGCTGGCGCGCACCGCGTTGGTGGATGCCCCCACCTCGCGCCTCTTCGCGTTTCTGGGCAGCACGATCGGCAACCTCGACGAAACCGAGGCGCCTGCGCTCGTCCGCGGAGTCGCCGACATCATGGCCGAGGGCGACGCGTTTCTGCTGGGCGTCGACCTCGTGAAGGACAGGCGGGTCCTCGAGGCGGCCTACGACGACGCCGCGGGGGTGACCGCGCAGTTCAACAAGAACGTGCTCACCGTCATCGACCGCGAGCTCGACGCCGACTTCGACCTCGACGCGTTCGTACACGAGGCGTACTGGGACGGCGCGCGCGCACGCATCGAGATGCGCCTCGTATCGTTGCGCGCACAGCGCGTGCGCGTGGGAAAGCTCGGTATGGTCCTCGAGATCGCCGAGGGGGAGCGCATTCTCACCGAGATCTGCCGGAAGTTCACGCGCGCGACGGCCACGCAGACGCTCGCGCTGGGCAACATGAAGCTCGTGCGGTGGGAAGAGACCGACGACGGCGCGTTCGCGCTCGCGCTCGCACGGCGGGTCTAGGGAAAAGCGAAGGGCGGGCCGGTCATCGCGGATTGTCGGCGAGTCGAGCGGCTCACGACGTCGTGCGCCCGAGCTGGTGCCCCACGCGGACGTCGATGCGCGGGTGCTTCGCCACGAACGCGCGGAGTCGCGCGAGGCTCACGGCGCTCCGCGGCTGATCTTCGCTGAAGCTTCCGGGCTCGACGCCGTTGTCCCACCCCCACGTCGTGTGCGACGCGTCGCCGGTGAACAGGACGGGCCCGTTCGGCGTGCGCGCGAGGTACGCCGTGCTGCCGCGCGTGTGTCCGGGCACGTAGAGGGCCCAGACGGTGCCATCGCCGAACACGTCGACGACGCCGTCGAACGCGCCGCTGGCATCGGGCGCGAACTGCCACTCGCGCGTCGCGCCCTTGCCTGCGAGCGCGGCGTCGGTCGGGCCTTGAACGAACGCGTTGAGGAAGCCGCGTCCGGCGCTCTCGCCGGGCCCGGTGTAGACGACGGCGTCGTTGGGCACGTCGCGCATGCCGCTCACGTGATCCAAGTGCAAGTGCGTGAGAAAGACGCCCTTGAGCGACTCGGGTTGCGTCGCGAGCCACGCGCGCGTGTCGGTCCGGACGCGCATGTCCCGGACACCCATGTAGCGCGCGGCGACGCCGCTCAGCGCGGCGTGGTCAGGATCGTCGCGGATGGCGCGCTCGACGCCGGTATCGACGATGTAGAGGCCCTGCGCGGGATGGTGGAGCGCGTGGAACACGACCACGATCGGCTCTTCGACGTCGGCGAGGTGCGCCGCCTTCGCCTTGGGATGATCGAGATTGACGAGGCCCGACCGCGGCACGTGCCAGTCGGCGCCAACGACGGTCTCGACGCGGACCGGGCCGGGCTCGTCGACGATGGCATCGAGCTCGGCGCTCGCGCGCGCGACGCCGAGCGCGCTCGGCGCGGTCGCGTGCGTCGTCGGACGGCAGGCGCTGAGCGACGCGAGCCCGAGCCCGAGCCCGAGCGTGAGGCCTGCGACGCGGCGTTGCTTGTTCATGGCCGTCACTATGAGTCATGCAGCCATAATTGGAAATTGACCAAAAATGCATGGTTCCATACGCCAATGCATATCCCATGGGCCGATTTACAGCTCTTTCTGGCCGTCGCCGAGGCAGGCAGCTTGAGCGGGGCGTCGAAGCGGCTGCGCGTGACGCAACCCACCGTGAGCCGGCGTATCGCCGAGCTCGAGGCGAGGGTCGGCGAGACGCTCTTCGTGCGCACGGCCCTCGGGGCGCACCCGACCAGCTACGGCGAGCGCCTGCTCGAGCCGGCGCGCCGCATGGCGGAGTGGGCGGCCGAGGTCGATCGCACGGCCGAGCGCGCGGAGACGACGCCGCGCGGCACGGTGAAGATCACGGCGCCGCCCGGGGTCGCGTTCGACTTCCTCGCGCCCTTCGCGGCGTGGATGACCGCGCACCTGCCGGACGTGACGCTCGAGGTGGTCTCGAAGATCGAGTACCTCGATCTCTCGCGCCGCGACGCCGATCTCGCGCTGCGCTTCGCGGCGCCGCTCCAGCGCGACGTCGTCGTGCTGGCCAAGCTCGACGTCGGTGTCGGCGCGTTCGCGTCGCCGGCGTACGCGAAGACGCTCCCGAAGCGCCCGCGCCTGCGGGACGTGCGCTGGGTGGCGTGGGCGCCACCGTTCGAGCATCTCTCGCCCAACCCCGAGCTCACGAAGGCCATCCCTGGATTTCGGCCGTCGTTCGCGTCGGATGATTTCCTGGTGCAGTGTCGCGCGGCGGAGGCGGGGCTCGGCGCGATCTTCCTCGGGCGCGTCGAGCACCGCTTCACCCGCGCGCCGAAGCTGGTCGAGCTCGACCTCGACGTGGGCGACGTGCTGCGTACGCTCTACCTCGTCGGCGCGCGCGGGGCGCTCGAGATCCCGCGCGTGCGTGCGGTGGCCGAGCTCCTCGCCGCGGAGCTCTCGAAGACGACCGCGCCCCCCCGGCCTCGCCGGGCGTCGAGGCGCTCCTAGCTGATCGACACCACCTTTCTCGAACGGAGTGCACGAGGGCGCGAGCAAGCGTCACGCGACGAGCGGTCCCCGCCTCCGTCAGTGGGCCTTGCGGTTCGGATGGATCGTCTCGCCCCTCTTGAGCATGTCGACGAAGGCGGCGATCTTCTTCTTCCGTCCGTCCGCGGTTTTCATGGCGAGCGTACGGAAGGTCAACGCAAAGCGGTTTTGAGCCGAGAGCGCTTCGTACATCGCCCGCGCCTTGGGCTCGGCGCGGATCGCGGCGAGCAGGTCCGGGGGCGCCTGGGTCTTCGTCATGCTGTAGGCGATTTCCCAACGCCCGTCGGCCTTGGCCG
>JAYVXL010000586.1:0-4545 GCA_043785185.1 Myxococcales bacterium | reverse complement strand
CCCGGGTCGCCCCCCTGCGCTATCGTTCGCAGGATGGGAGACGCAAACGAGATCGACGTCAGCGGCGCTGTGGCGATCGAGCGGGCGCTCAAGGTGGTCCAGCAGACGCTCGACAGGCTCGTCGCGCGCGGCGCCGAGAGCGCCGCGTTCGAGGTGGCGCGAACGCAGTTCCGCGCGAGCGTGCGCGCGTCGTGGCCGGGGAACGTGAGCACGCTCGTGGGCCCGCTCGAGGACCTCGAGCGGCACGCGGCGGACAAGCTCGACGACACCGAGCGCGCCGAGCTCCGCGCCGCGATGGACGTGCTACGCAACGTCGCGCACCCCTGAGAGAGCGAAGTAACTTTTCGTGAGCGCGCGGGGTGCGACGACCCCACGGCACGCGACCCGTGCTAGCGATGGGGCCGTGTACGGCCTCGCCCGACCGCTCCTCTTCGCGCTCTCGCCCGAGACGGCGCACGCCGCGGGCATCGCGGCGCTCGGCGCGCTCGAGCACTCGGCGCCGCTGCGATGGATCGCGCGCAGCCTATTTTTTCCGAGGGACGCGCGTCTCGCGCGCGAGGTGATGGGCCTGCGCTTCCCCTCGCCGATCGGCCTCGCGGGCGGCTTCGACAAGAACGCGGCGCGCCCGCGCGCGCTCGCGAGCCTGGGCTTCGGGCACCTCGAGCTCGGCACCGTGACGGCGCAAGGGCAGGCGCCCAACCCCACGCCGAACCTGTTCCGACTCCCCCGTGATCGCGCGCTCGTCAACCGCCTCGGCTTCCCGAACGAGGGCGCGGCGCGCCTCGCGCGGCGCGTCGAGGCCAAAGGAGGCGCGCGCGTGATCGGCGTTCCCATCGGCGTCTCGATCGGAAAATCGCGCGTCGTGCCGGTCACGCCGATCGCCGGCGTCGTGGACGACTACCTCGCGAGCTTCCGCGCCGTGCGAGGCGTGGCGGACTTCGTCGTCGTGAACGTGTCCTCGCCGAACACGAAAGACCTGCGCGCCATCCAGGGCGCGGAGCTCGCGCGTACGCTCCTCGGCGCGCTCCTCGCGGAGAACACCGACGGCGGGCGCGCGGTCCCCGTCCTCGTCAAGATCGCGCCGGACCTGTCGAACGAGGAGGTCGACCAGGTGTGCGACGTCGCGAAGGAGGTCGGCCTCGCCGGCGTCGTCGCCACGAACACGACGATCGCGCGCGCCGGCCTCTCGACGCCCGCCGCCGAGGTCGAAGCCATCGGCGCGGGAGGATTGAGCGGGCCGCCGCTGCGCGCGCGCGCGCGTGAGGTGGTCGCCCGCGTCCGCGCCCGCCTCGGGAAGGGCCCGTGCGTCATCGGCGTCGGCGGCGTCGAGACCGGCGGCGACGCTCAGGCGCTGCTCGACGCAGGCGCCGACCTCGTTCAGCTTTACACCGGCTTCGTCTACCGCGGACCGCTCGCCGCGTGGTCGATCGGTCGGGAGCTGCTCCAGGCCGGCGCCTGACGAGAAAAACGTGACTGCCGGAACAAAAGCGCCGCGAGCGCTGTAACTTCCGGCGGCCCGAGGCCACATTCATCCCGTGACGGTCTTTCGCGCCCCCCTCCTCCCCGTCGGCCTCGCCGAGGCGCAGTCGCCGCCGCAGGGCGGCGCGCGCGCGTTCGGCGTCGCCGAGTCGGGCGACCGCGCCGCGCTCGCCGAGCTGTACACGCGCCACGCGCCGCCGATTCACCGCTTCCTCCGCGATCTGCTCGGGGACGCGGCCCTCGCCGCGGACGCGACGCAGGAGACGTTCTGCCGCGCGTACCGGCGCCTCTCCACCCTGGACGACCGCAGCCGCTCGGCCCCGTGGCTCTTCGCCATCGCGCGCAACGTGTCCCTCGAGCTGCGGCGAGCGCGCGTGCGCCACGGCCGCATCTTCGTGGCCGAGAGCGGTCGCGACGCGGACGGCGCGCTGGCGCACGAGGCGATCTGCCGAATGGGATCGCCGGAGTCGACGCTGCTCGATCAGGAGAGCGTCCGCGTCGTCGGTGCGGCCCTCGGGCGCCTCGCCGAGGATCGCCGCGCGGCGCTCCTCCTCCGGTTCGATCACGGCCTCGCGTACGAAGAGATCGCCGAGGCGATGAGCTGGACGCTCGCGAAGGTGAAGATCGAAATCTTCCGCGCGCGGGCTGTGCTGCGGGCGACGCTCGACGAGTACCGCGCCGGGGGTGCGACGTGACCGGCCCGTGCGCCAGCTTCGAGGCGCTCGAGGGCGTCGCGCTGCGGCTGGGCGAGCCGCATGACGGCGGAGGGGACGCGAGCGACGCGTGGCTCGAGGCGCACGTCGGCGAGTGCGCGGCGTGCGCGGCGGAGCTCGATCGCCTCCTCGAGGAGCGCAGCCTCTTCGTCGATCGCGCGCAGGCGCTCGGCGCGCGCGTGTCGGTGCCGGACGTGGCCGCGGTCTTCGCCTTGCTCGATCGCCGGCGCGAGCGTGTGCGCCGCAGCGGCGTCCTCGCGTCGATGGTGGCGACCGCGGCGGCGTGCATCGCGCTGGCGTTCACACCGATGACGTCGCCCAAGGGTTGGACGGCGGCGCGCGCGGCCGCCGAGCCGGCCACGGCCGATCTCGGCGCGGTCGCTTGGCAAGCCTACGGACGCGGCGCCGACGACGCGCCGATGACCCCGCGGGTGGCGGCGTGCATGCCCACCATGAGCGCGGCGCCGAGCGAGAGCGAGTCGGCCGCGTGCGCGTCGCCCGCCGAGCCCTTCGGCGCGAGCGGCGCGCTGTCGGCGCTCGCCTCGGGCGGGCCCGGGGCGAGCGCGTCGATGTGGACGATCGCGTGCGTCGCCGATGTAACTTGCTCCGTCGCGCGGCCATGACCGGGTGAGCCTGCGCTTTCGCGGGCCATGCCCGAGGAGGCCAACATGCGCGCGAAGATCTCTCTTGTGCTGCTTTCCATCGTGACGGCGGCGACGAGCTGCTCCAACCACCCGGCGGCGACCGACGTAGCGGCCGACGCGCCCGCGCCGCAAGCCGCCGCCGCGCTCGCCGCGGCCGCGCCGCGCGTGCCGCTCGACGGGCTCCCCTTCCTGGGCGACGCGCGCGCGAAGCTCACGGCTGTGATGTTCATCGACTACGAGTGCCCGTACAGCGCCCACGCGAACGACACCCTCGCCGAGCTTCGCGCGAAGTACGGCGCAGACCTGCGGGTCGCCTTCGCGAACCGTCCGCTGCCGATGCACGCTCACGCGCGCGACGCGGCGCTGGCCGCGCTCGCGGCCGCCGAGCAGGGACACTTCGCCGAGCTGCACGCGCGCCTCTTCGCGGCGACGCCGAAAGGTGAGGAGGCCATCGTCGCCGCGGCGCGCGACGCCGGCCTCGACATGCCGCGCTGGGAGGCCGCGCGGCGAGGCGAGGCGATGCACGCGGCGCTCATGCGCGTCGAGGCGACGGCGCAAGCGCTCGAAGTGACGGGGACGCCGACGACGTTCGTGGACGGACGGCGGATCGGCGGGGCGCAGTCTGCGTCGACCTTCGCGGCCGCCATCGACGCCGACCTCGTGAAGGCGACCGCGCTCCTCGCGGCCGGCGAGCCGCGCGAGGGGCTCTACGCCCGCCTCGTCAAAGAGGCGCCCACGGCGCCACCCGAGGTCGAGGCGCCGTGCGTCGCGAAGGGCGACGGCGACAAGGCCCTCGACACGGAGGTCAAATTCGTTCGCACCGAGGGCGCGCCCGTGCGCGGGCAGGACGACGCAAAGGTGAGCGTCGTCGTCTTCACCGATTTTCAGTGCCCCTTCTGCGCGCGCCTCGAGGACCGCCTCCGCGACCTGCAGACGCTCTACCCCGACAAGGTCAAGGTGCTCTACAAGGCCAACCCGCTGCCGATGCACGCGAACGGGCGCCTCGCCGCGAAGGCCGCCGCGGCGGCGCAGGCGCAGGGTAAATTCTGGCCGATGCACGACGCGATGTTCGCGCATCAGACCGCGCTCGACCGCGCCGGCCTCGAGTCGTACGCGGCCGCCGCGGGCCTCGACATGGACCGCTTCCACAAGGACATGGACGACGCCGCCACCTCCGCGCGCGTCTCGGGAGACGCCAAGGACGGCGAGGCGCTCGGCGTCACGGGCACGCCGACGCTCTTCGTGAACGGACGCCGCCTCGTCGGCGCGCGCCCGATGACCGAGCTCGTCGCAGCGGTCGAGCGCGCGCTCGCCGAAGCGCGCTGACCTTGCCAACGCCGCGCGCGCGTTCGATCATCCGCCGAGATGACCGAGACGGGCGCGGCGAGCGATTCGGGCGTGATCGACGGCGCGACGATCCGGCGGGTCATCTTCGCGTCGTCGCTCGGGACGCTCTTCGAGTGGTACGACTTCTACCTGTACGGCAGCCTCGCGGTGTTCTTCGGCGGCCGCTTCTTCCCACCCGGCAACGAGACGGCGCAGCTGCTCGCGAGCCTCGCGACGTTCGGCGCCGGCTTCGGCGTGCGCCCGCTCGGGGCGCTCGTCTTCGGGCACGTCGGGGATCTCATCGGCCGGAAATACACGTTCCTCGTCACGATGGCGACGATGGGCCTTTCGACCGCGCTCGTCGGCTTCCTCCCGACGTACGA
>JAYVXL010000585.1:0-4572 GCA_043785185.1 Myxococcales bacterium | reverse complement strand
GTGGTCGCGGGGACGGTGCTCGCGTGCGGGGGCAAGTCCGACCGCGAGCACACCTCGACGATCGTGCGCGGAACTTACGGCGACCCCACGCCCATCGTGGCGTGCGACGGCGACGCGAGCGACGGCGACGCGAGCGACGGCGGCGCGGACGCGCGGGACGGCTGCTGAGTCTTCGTGCTCTTCGCGTCCCGACGTCGCGGACGCCGGCGCAGTCCGGGCGCACCCGTCGGCGACGGCGGCATCGTATGCCGATGGGACGACGTCAGCGGCAACGGCCAATCCTTCACGCCCGCCGGCCCGATCGCGCCGACGCGGGTGGCAAACGGGATCGGAGCGGCGGAGCGGCGAGGGGGTCGCCTTCTGTTACGTCCAGTGAGCGACGCGAGGCTCACCGCGGACCGCCTTGCTCCGCGGGTGAACCGCGCTCATCGATCGCCGTTCGCACTCCTGACCGAAGCGCGGGCGGGCGCGGGCGCGGCGATCGTTTCACTCCTCGAAGCGAACGCCCATCGCGTCGGGGCTCACCCACGCCACGCGCGCGCGCGCGTGAACGGCGCCCACTTGGGTGAGCAGGTGCAGCTCGATCGCCGCGCCGACCGGGGCCGCGAAGGCGGTGGCGACGCGCGCCCCACCGGGGCTCACGTCCGTGAGCGTGCTCACGACGTGCGTGGCGTTGCCGTCGACGCGCCAGTCGACGCGCGTGCTCGCGCGAAGGCGCGGGTGGAGGCGCTCGGTACGACGCGCGCGCAGCAGCGGGGAGGCGATGTCTCGCATACCCCCAGGAGACGATTCTTCGAGGTCGGCGGCCAAATTTCGGGTGAAGGGGTTATCCTCCCGCGCATGAGTGAGCCCCATGCCCCGGGCGCCGGCGGCGCCCCTGCAGCCGCCGCCGCCACGTACCGCACCGGCGCCGAGCGCACCGCGCGCGTCATCGTCACGACCGGCAACGACGTCGCCGGCTTCCGCGTGAACGGCTACCTCGGCATCGTCCGCGGGGTCATCGTGCGATCGCTCTCCATCGGCGCCGGGTTCGTCGGCGCGCTCAAGCAGCTCGGCGGCGGGAACATCCAGGAGTACGTCGACGTCTGCGAGACGGCGCGCCACGACGCGTACGTGACGATGCTCGCGCACGCCGAAGCGCTCGGCGCGCACGCGATCATCGGCATGCGCTACGACGCGACGGAGTTCGGACAGGGGACGACGGAGGTGCTCGCGTATGGCACCGCGGTGACGCTCGAGCGCGCGTAATCGTTCACGATTTCAAAATATCGTTAGCTAGCTAACGAATTTCGCCGAACCCTGCCACGAGCGCGCGCGCCTCGACGATGTTGTCCTCGATGGAGCAGTACGTCCACCCGCCGTACCGCCCGATCGCGTGCACGCCGGCGGCGCGCAGCTCGCCGGAGAGCCGCGCGTGCGCCTCGATCGACGCGCGCGTGATGTGGACGTAGGCCGGGTCCATCACGACGGAGTGGTGCGCGACGAGCTGGTGCTCCTTGCCGATCACCCCTTCCCGCTCGAGGTCGACGAGGACGCGCGCGCGCATCTTCTCGACGTCGACGACGCCGTCCTTCGGGTAGCCGATCTCGACGTACGCGCTCAGGCGGTCGGTGTCCCAAATATTGTCGTAAAAGCCCACGCGGTAGAACACCGTCGCGCGGTCCGGGTAGTAGACCCAGTGCCGGTCCATCGGCCCCTTGCGGTCGAAGCCGAGGTTGAACACGAGGACCTTGTTCCACGTGAAGACGCTCGGATCGTGGCGGACGCCGGCGATCGCGAGGAGCTTGTCGAACGGCGCCGACGACACGAGGCGCTCGAACTTCACCTCGCGCTTGGTCGTGCGCGCGACTTTGCGCGCGAGATCGATCGCGACGAGGCGCTCGTTCAGGCAAATCGCCTCGGGCCGAACCGCGCTGGCGAGCGCCTTGACGTACTCGAAGGCGCCGCCGGCCGGGTACGTGAACGACGAGTTGTAGCTCGCGTTGTCCGGCGCGCGCATGTTGCGGACGATGTCGGTGAGGTCCGCGTGCGGAAAGAACCGCCCCATCGCGTGCTCGTCGAGCGCGCCGAGGTCGGTCGCGTAGAGCTTCTCGTTGTAGGGGACGAGGAACTTCTCGGCGATGGATCGGCCGAAGCGCGAATAGAGCATCTCCTTGAAGCTCCCTGCCGCGCCGGCGTCGCCCGCGCTCGTGGGCGCGGGCTTCGCCTGAGCACCGAGCAGCTCCTTCGGCGCGCGCGCGAAGTAGAGATCGTGCAGGCAATCGATGAACTCGTCCTGCGGGAGCTGGTGGATGTTCTTTTGGAACGGAAAGTCGATCGCGCGCCCCTTGTAGGCGACGAACGATTTCTTCACGACGGTGCGGACCTCTTGCCCCGGCATGCGCGCGCGGAGCCACGCCTCGATCTCGGGGTGCTTGAAGTGGAAGAAGTGGCCCGAGTAGTCCCAGACGAAGCCGTCTTGGTGGATCGTCTTGCAGTAGCCGCCGATCTGCGAGTCCGCCTCGAGGACGACGTATTCGGTGCCCTCGAGGGCGGCCGCCGTCGCGAGCCCGCTGATGCCGGCGCCCACGATGAGCGTCTTGGTCGAGTCCATGCGGCGGACGTTAGCCGCAATCCGGGCGCGTAGGTAGGCGAGGTAGGCGAGGTAGGCGGGGTAGGCGTCGCAGGCGTAGAAGGCCGCGCGCGTCGGCGCCGCTCAAGCGCGCGGCGTCGCGCTCGCCGCCAGCGCGATGACCCGCGCGGTCTGCGCCTCGATCGCCCGCAAATCCAGCCCTTGCAGGAACGACGACACCGCGAAGAACGGCAGGAGCGTTTGCCATCCGCGCATCCAGCGCGGGCGGTGCCTCGGTCGATCGAGGAGGCCCAACGCGCCGAGCTCGACGAGGGCCTCCATGTCCTCGAGCGCGATGCGCCCGCACGCGAGCAGCTCGACTTCGTCACGGAAGCCGCCGCGCACGAACACCGACAGGAACGCGATGACGGCCACGAGGCCGGAGAGGTAGCACGCGTCCTTCGTGAGGACGGCGCCGCCCTCGGGCATGCCACCGCGGTAGACGCGCATCGCGTCCTGGTAAGCGTCGTGCGGCGCCGCGCCGCGACCCGTGAGCCAGCGATACGCGTCGACGAAGCTCGCGCCGTCCTCCGCGCACGCGACGAGCTCCACGCGCGTGGCGAGGCGCAGAAGGCGCGGCGTCGCGAGCGTGCGCTCGTAGAGCTCCGCGAAGACGGCGAGCCCCTCCTGCGTCGCCGTCGTGCGCGGTCCGCCCGAGCGAAGGAACGGCGCGTGCGGCTGCGCGGCGCCGTTCTGGCCGGTGAACGCGTGCGTCTCGACCTCGTGCGCGTAGAGGCCGTCGGCCTCCCAGCCCGTGAACGTCGCGCCCGCGCGCACCTTCACCTTGCGCGCGCCGGCGAGCGCCTTCGCCGAGCACGAGGGGTCGACCACGATCTCGAGGTCGATGTGCGGACGATGGCGGGCGACGCGCGCGGCGAGGGCGTCCTTGAACGCGTCGGCCTCCATCGGGATCTCTTCCCGGTCGGTCGCGGCGTCCCAGCCGTGGACGCGGAGGCGATCGGTCAAGTGATGGGCGAGGTCGAGGTTCGTCGACCCGAGGCCCGCGAGCACGCTGCGCGCGCCGCCGTAAATTTCGCGCGAGATGGCGCCGAACGCGGGCGTCCCCACGGCGAGGAGCAGCCGATCCTTGTCGATGACGCCCTGCACGACGGCGCGGAGCCAGGCGCGGACCGCTCCCTCGCCGCGGAGCGACGCCGCCACGGCCGTGAGGTCGCGCACGTCGGCCTCGAGGCCGTCGCGATCGAACGTATACGTCGGCGCCGGAGCCCTCGTCGCGCCGGCCGCGAAGAACTCCGCCTCGATGTGACGCGGCCACGCGAGGTCGTCGAGGAGACTCGACACGACGCGCACGCCGGCGAGCGCGCGCGTCACCGTGCCCAAGAGCGCGAGCGCGTCCTCTCGACTCGTCGGCTCCGGCATCGCTCCGCTCGCTCCCCGCTCGCTCACGCGCGCGCGCAGAGCGTCAGCATGCGCTCGGCGAGCTGCGACGGTCCCACGTTGTTGCCGACCGCGGCGGCGACGGCGTAGAGATCGCGCCCCAGCTCGCCGGCCGACGGATAGCGCGCGTCGACGTCGCGCGCGAGGCCCCGGCGCAGCACCGTCCAGAGCGCGTCGGGGTAGTCGCTCTTCAGCGCGCGCGGGTCGGGGACCTTGCACTTGCTGACGTTGAGCACCGTGCCCATGTCGTCGTCGCCGAGGAAGAGGCGCTGGTCGGTCGACAGCTCCCAGAGCGTCGTCGCGAGCGCGAAGACGTCGGCGCGCGCGTCGGGCGGCCGGCCGTCGATCTGCTCGGGCGAGAGGTAGCCGACCTTGCCCTTGAGCGTGCCTTTGGCGGTATGGACGGCCTGGCTACGGCGCTTGGCCATGCCGAAATCGATCACCTTGATGCGGCCGTCGAACGTGACGAGCACGTTGCTCGGATTCACGTCGCGGTGCACGACGTTCTCGAGCGCGCCGGTCAACGGATCGCGGACGCCGTGCGCGTGCTCGAGCGCGACGGC
>JAYVXL010000584.1:0-4573 GCA_043785185.1 Myxococcales bacterium | reverse complement strand
GCGTCGCGGGTGCGATCGGCGTCGCGGCCGGCGGCGTAGGCGGCGCCATCGTCGCGGCGACGGCGACGGCGGGCGTGCCCGCGCCGGCCTTCGCGGCGAGGGCGGACACGTCCTCGCCGGCGGCGCCCAGAATCGCGACGGGCTGCCCGAGCTTCACGTTCGCGCCCGGAGCGACGAGGAGCTTCAAGAGGACGCCGCGATCGAACGCGCGGAACTCCATCGTCGCCTTGTCGGTCTCCACGTCGGCGAGGAGATCGTCGACCTCGACGGCGTCGCCCTCTTTTTTGTGCCACGCGGAGAGGACGCCCTCTTCCATCGTCGGCGACAGCTTCGGCATGTCCAGGATCTTTGCCATGATCAGCTCGCCCTCGCCGCGCGTTGCATGAGGCGCTTTACCGCCGCGATCACGCGGTCGGGCTGCGGGATGCAGAGCTGCTCGAGCTTGGCGTTGTACGGCATCGGCACGTCCAGCGTCGTCACGCGCAGGACGGGCGCGTCGAGATCGTCGAACGCGAGCCGCTGCACGCGGTCGCTCACCTCGGCGCCGACGCCGCCGTAGGGCCAGCCCTCGTGGACGACGACGCACCGGTGCGTCTTCTGCACGCTCGCGATGACCGTGTCCTCGTCGAGCGGGCGCAGCGAGCGGAGGTCGACGACCTCGGCCGAGACGCCGTCTTTCTCGAGCGCGGCGGCCGCCTCGAGCGCTACGAACGTCATGCGCGAGTACGCGACGAGCGTGACGTCCTTGCCCTCCCTCACGACCGCAGCCTTGCCGAGCGGCGTCGCGTCCTGGTCGTCGGGCACGTCGCCCTTTACGCCATAGAGCGTCTCCGACTCCATCACGAGGACCGGGTTGTCGTCGCGGATGGCCGCCTTCATGAGCCCCTTGGCGTCGGCAGGGAACGCGGGCGCGACCACCTTCAGGCCCGGCACCGTCGCGTAGAAGTGCTCCATCGCGTGGCTGTGCTGGCTGCCGACCTGGCGCGCGCTGCCGTTGGGGCCGCGGAAGACGATGGGGCACGCGAGCTGCCCGCCGCTCATCTGCCGCACCTTCGCCGCGTTGTTCAGGAGCTGATCGAACGCGACGGCGCTGAAGTTCCACGTCATGAACTCGATGATCGGCCGAAGGCCCACCATCGCGGCGCCGACGCCGACGCCCGCGAAGCCGCCCTCGGCGATCGGCGTGTCGATGACGCGCTTCTCGCCGAACTTCTCGAGCATGCCCTCGCTCACTTTGTACGCGCCCTGGTAGTGCCCGACCTCTTCGCCCATGAGAAAGACGCGGTCGTCCCGCTCCATCTCTTCGATCATGGCTTCGCGCAGCGCCTCTCGGAATCGAATGTTTCGCATGGTCAGCTCGCGAACGGTCCGACGTAGGTGGTGGCCGCGAGGATGGACGCGTCGGGCTCGGGGCTCTCGTCGGCGAACTTCACGGCGTCGGCGACCTCGGCCTCGATCTCCTTTTCGATCGCCTCGAGGCGCGGCTCGCCGTAGCCGTCGGCGACCAGCTTGGCGCGCGCGCGGGCCATCGGGTCCTTCTTCTTGCGCTCTTCGAGCTCGTCCTTCGTGCGGTATTTCGCCGGATCGCTCATCGAGTGGCCGCGAAAGCGGTACGTGCGCACCTCGACGAGGGTGGGGAGCGACAGCTCGCGTGCGCGCTGCACCGCCTCGCCGATGCGCTTCTCGACCTCGAGCACGTCGTCCACGAAGAAGCGGTCGCGATCGACGCCGTAGCCGAGCGCCTTCATCGAGACGTCCTCGACGCTCATCGAGCGCGAGAGCGGCGTGCCCATCGAGTACTCGTTGTTCTCGCAGATGAAGACGATCGGGAGCTTCCACAGCGCGGCGAGCGAGAGGCCCTCGTGGAAGCCGCCGATCGAGACGGCGCCCTCGCCGAAGAAGCAGAGCGTCACGCGACCGTCCGCGCGGTACTTCGACGCGAACGCGACGCCGGCGGCGAGCGGGATGTGGCCGCCGACGATGCCGTAGCCGCCGAGCATGTTGTTCGCCGCGTCGAACATGTGCATCGAGCCGCCGAGGCCCTGCGAGCAGCCCGTCTTCTTGCCCCAGAGCTCGGCCATCAGCGCGCGCGCGCTCATGCCCTTCGCGAGCGCCATGCCGTGGTCGCGGTACGTCGTGATGACGTAGTCGTCGTGGCGGAGCGCGGCGAGCGCGCCGACGGCGACCGCCTCCTGGCCGATGTACAAATGGAGGAACCCGCCGATCTTGCCCTCGGCGTACGCGCGCGCGGCCTCCTCCTCGACGCGCCGAATGAGGAGCATTTGGCGGTAGAGGCCGGCGAGCTTGTCGAGCTGCGCGCTCGGCTGCGTGATCGGGGCCAGGCTCTCCCGTCCGTCGGAGATGGCGCGGGGTTGTTCGTCCATTTCGGAGGGCCAGTGTAGACGATCTCGGCGAGCGTGTGCGATCGCAAGGCGCGCTTGAGCCTCCGTCGACCTAAGGGGCTCGGCGAAAGGCCTAGGACGCGCGCGCGCGGGCGTGCTTCTCCGCGAAGTCTCCGAGCGTGACGCCCGTGCAGCCCTTCTGCGCGAGGAAGGCGAACGTCGACTCGAGCATCGCGAAGAGCCGCTCGATCGAGCCCGCCGTCGGGAACGACCCGCTGCCGCCGGGCATGAGCTCGCTCGAGTGGAACATCATCTCGAGGCACGGCAGCCCCATCTCGACCGCGACGTCGTACACCTGACGGAAGCGGCGCTTGCTCATCGAGGGGTACGGGCGGAACCACGTCGGCTCGAGCTTGAGCGCGCGGTTGAGGAGGCTCACGCCCGGCACGCGGCGCAGGTGCTCGAACGACTCGCGCACGCGCGGGCTCTCGCGCATGAGGCGCTGGGTGTGGACGATCGTGACGGGCACCTCGAGGAGGCCGCTCGAGCCGGAGGCGCAGATGTCGTCGGCGCTGAGCTCGTAGGGCACGACCGGCGCGCCGCGGAAATCCGGACCGCCCTCGGCGACGCCCTTGAAGCCGCGGCGATCGACGTGCGGCGTCACCGAGCAATCCACCGTGTACCCGAGCTCGCGGAGGATCGGGACGTGCTCCTTGCAGAAGCCCCAGCGCCCCGCGCGGTAGCTGCGCGGCGCGCGCCCCGTCTTGGCGACGATGAGGCCCGTGAGCACCTCCATCTTCGCGCGGAAGCTCTCGAGCGGGAGCTCGCTCGGATAGCCGGGGTACTCGGAGCGGTCGAAGTCGACGACGTCCGCGCCGCCGCGGAACGGGGGGTTGGTCCACGGGTGGAGGTGCGCGCCGATCTCGCACGTGCCCTCGCGCGCCCAGTGCGCGAGCGTCTCGCCGAAGCGGCGCGCCACCATCACTTCGTAGGTGCACAGGTACACCGGCTTGAAGCCGAACTCCTCACACAAGCGCTGGAAGCGCGGCACATAGTCGAGGTTGGCGACGCGGACTTGGCCGTCCGCCTCCCACTGCCCATCGGCCTCGGTGTCTACGGTGAGAATGACGTCCATCAGACGCCGTGGCGCTCCCACAGACGCGGGAGCTTGGCGTAGAGCTCGCGATCGGTCTCCAGAGTCGGCGCCTTGTTCTTCGTGGCCTTCGTCTCGTCTTGCGGCGTGCCCTTCGTGCCGGTCGTCGCGACGAGGCGCGCGGCAAGGACGATCGCCTCGCGCCCGACGACCTCGCTCTTGAACCTCAGGGACTGCGGCGTGTCGCCCTTCTCGAACACGAGCTTTTTCTGCACCAAAATATTGCCGCTGTCGAGCCCGGGGTCGACGTAGTGCACGGTGACGCCGAGGTGCTCGAAGTCCTCGTGGTAGAGGCACCAGTACTCGCCCGAGAGGCCGCGGTGCTTCGGCAGGATCGCCGAGTGCTTGTTGAGCATTCCGAGCTTCGGGATGCCGATGATGTTCGGCTTCACGATGCGGCCGCCGACGATGATCCCGAGATCCGGCGCCATCCCGCGCAGCGCCGCCTCGGAGTCCGCGTCGTTGATGCTCTGGACGTTCACGATCGGGATGCGGTGAAAGGCCGCGATCTCCGAGAGCGGGGCGAACTCGCGCAGGTCCGTGCGCTTGCCGAGGAACGGGTGGCCGACGAGCATCGCGTCGAGGCGCGCGAGGTGCGCCTCTTCTGCGCGCGCGGCCTTGGCGAACGGATCCTCTTCGGGGCGACGGAGGACCTTGTTCGCCAACGCGCGCCCCGCCTGGCGGACGCCGCCGCGCGTGTAGTGGTACGCGAGCTTCTCGAGCGTGGTCTTTGCGCGCGGCTTCTTTCCGCTCCCCCACTTGCCGACGTCGACGACGATGCCGCAAACGTCCAGATGCTTGACGAGGTAGTGGGTGACGAAGCTCCCGCCCGGCATCGTCAGGATCGCGACGCGCATGAGGGGCGATTGTACGGGATCCGCGGCGCGCGCGCTCAGGCGTCCGTGCAGGCCGTTCTTCAGGGCAAAGGCGCCGCGTCGGAGTCGCCTGGCCAGGCGGCGGCGGCGGCGGCGGCGGCGGCGTCGAGCGCCGAGCTGGGCGGCGCGCTGCTCGGCACCGCGCTCGCCGCGAGCGACTCGACGGCCCTGGCCGCGCCCGCGCCGGCGTCCGGGCGCAGAGG
>JAYVXL010000583.1:0-4576 GCA_043785185.1 Myxococcales bacterium | reverse complement strand
TCGTCGTCGTCGACGGCGACCCGCTCGCGCGCATCGGCGACGTGCGGAACGTCGTCTCGACGATGCGTGGCGGCGTCGTGTTCCCTGCGAACGCGCTGCTGGCGAGCGTCGGCGTGCGGCCGCAGCCGCGGTGACTGTCACTCGCCGACGGCGGTGACCTCGTTCGCGCCGCGGACGACGCCGAACGAACGCGCATCCGCGCCGCGGGCCGCGGCGTCGAGCGGCGCGCCTGCCGCGAGCGCCCGGAGCAGCGCGCCGAGTGAGCGCTCGGCGTCGTCGGACCGTACGGCCGCGAGCGCGACGTCCACGCCGTCCGCCTCGCTCGGCGACGACAGCGCGATGGGCGCCGCGACCGCGATCGGCTCGCCAGGGCGGACGCGCGGTTTGCCGCGCAGCACCGGCTCGGCGAGCAGCGGCGCCGTGAGGCCCAGCGCCTCGAGGGAGGCCGCTTCGTCGTCCTTCGGCGCGAGGTAGCACGCGGCCGCGAGGACGCCGCGCACGTCGATCGCGACGACCGCGTGCACGGCGACGCCCGACGGACCGGGCGCGCCGCCGTCGCGCATCGCCGCGCTCCCCCACGGCACCGTGAAGACGCGGCGCGCGCCGACGTCGTAGCTCGCGCAGCCGAGGACGAGAGGGCGTAGCTCCGCGAGGTCCGCCTGGGTGAGGACGCCGCCGGCGTGCTTGCCGGCTCCCCGGACGAGCTCGCCCGCGATCGCCTCGTCCGCCAGCGCCGACGGGCCGCGCTGGGCGAGGCGCTCGAGGACGGCCTTTCGCGCGGGGACCGCCGCGGCGAGCGCGATCCCGGCGGCCGCGACCTGCGCCGCGGTCGATTTCCCGAAGCTCGCGAGCGCGGTCGCGAGCGCGGCCGGCATCGCAGGGACCGCGACGCGCGCGGCGCGCGGGATGGTCTCGTCCGGCAAGAAGCCGCGGGGCCGCGGCGCTCCCTTGCCGGGCTGGAGCACGCGCCCGTCGATCGCGCGCAGTCCCACGCCGGGCCCGCCCACGAGGATCTGCACCGGCCCGAGGAGGACGCCCGCGTGCGCCCCCGCGGCGGCGAGGACCCCCGCCACGATCGCGTCGACGGCGCTGCCGCGCGCGAGCATCTCGTTCGCGGCGGCCGCGGCGACCGGGTCGGAGGCGACGGCGAGCGAGCGCGCGCGACCGGCGGTCATTCCTGCTCGTCGTCCTTCACGCGCACGACGCCGCGCGGGCGGATGAGGCGCGCGCCGCCGCCGAGCTTGCCCGTCGCGCGCGCTCCCTGCGCGAGCGTGCGGAAGCGCTTGCACTCCTCGAGCGCCGTCGTCGTCTCGAGGACGACGTACGCGTCGCGCCGATCGCCGATCGCGACGATCACGCGCTCGAGCGCGGCCGCGCCGTACGAGCGGGTCTCGCCCATCGCCGGCAGGCGCGTGTACGCGACGGTGCCGGCCGGGACGGGGTCGCGCGACGGGTCGACGACGAGGACGATGCCCCACTTCGCCGCCGCGACGGCCGCGTCCTCGATCTCCCAGACGCCGCGCGGCTCCCACGCGACCTGCGACGCGTCGCGCGGCAGCCGGTCGAGGAGCTTCTTCATGCGGTCCCGCCAGACCTTACCGGGGGTGACCTCCATCGGCGTCGGCAGGAGGATCGTGCGGGCTTGCAGCGCCTCGACGGCCGCGATCAGGCCCGCCAGCTCGGCTTCGAACGCGTCGCCCGCCACGAGCTTCGACAGCGCGGGCCCGGCGACCGCGACGAACTCGAAGTGCGGCGGCACCGCCTTGCGCCACTTCCTCAGGGTCGCGAGCGTGGGGACGCCCTTGCCGCCGGCGGCGCCGGTCATGACCTCGAGGAGGTCGAAGCGCTTGGCGTACGCGCTCAACTCTCCGCGTAGCTGCTTGGCGCCAATGTGAAACCTGACCATGGAGTCCCGCGCTCTTGCCAGAAGTCTCACCGCGCTACAACCGGCATCGCCGCGCGGCGCGCGGGGGCCCGCGTCCGCGCCGGCCTCCGGGCTTTCACGCAGGTCACGCGCGGAAGCGGAACCATTGCGTCGGATGCGCGCGGAGAAAGCGCGTCATCGCGTCGGCGACCGTCTGCGCGGCGAGGCGCGTGGCCTCCGCGCCCGCCCTCCGCGCGAGCGTGATCGGCGGCGCCACGTCGATGACGTAACGCCGGAAGCCGAGGCGCGCGCAGAAGACCGGCAGGACCGGCGCGCCCGACAGCTGCGCGAGGCGAAACGGCCCCTCGGGCAGCGCGCCATCCGCGTCGAAGAGGCGTACGGGGACGGTCCGTTGGCCGGGCAGCGTGCGATCGACCTGGAGGGCCGCCGCCCCACCGCCCTGCACGTGGCGCAAGAGCGCGAGCGACGCGAGCGGATCGACGCCGACGTGAACGATCGACAGGCCACTGGCGGCGCGCGCGCCGTCCTGGATGCGCGCCGCCCCGCGATCGCGCTCCTCGTGCATCGCCATCATCACGCGGAGGCCGCGGTCGCGCCCGAGCAGCGGACCGACGATCTCCCAGCCGCCGGTGTGCGCGGTGGCGAAGACGACGCCGGTGCCGCGGGCGAGCGCGCCCTTCAAGTGCAGCTCGCCGAAGACCGTCGCCTCGGGCAGCGCGAAGTTGGGCGCGCCGCTCGCGAGCCCCTCGGCGAAGCAGCCGGCGTACGTGGCAAACGTGCGGCCGACGTCGATCGCGTCGCGGAGCATGCCCGCCTCGCCGCGCACCCGCGTGAGGTTCTCGCGGACGACGCGCCGCGCGGGCGGCAGGAGCGCGGCGGCGGCGAGGCCGAAGAACGCCGGCGAGTACCGCAAGAGCCACGGCGGCCCGTACCCCGCGCCGAGCCGCGCGAGCCGGCGAACGAACGCGCCGTCATAGCGGAGTGGCGAGGTGTCCGGCGCGTGCACATCGCGTGTCGTAACCGCGCGGCGGCGGCGCGTCCATCCCACCTTCGCACCTGAGCCCGATCGCCCCGAGTTGGGCGCCGCGGGACCCGCATTCGCGGCCCCCCGTCAACGTGAACGCGACGTCGACGTGGTCTTCGGCTGCAAGACGCAGGGCGGCTCACCAAGTAGCCGCGCGGCCCGAGAGCTCGGGTTTGCCTCCGCCCGGAAAAGTGCCAACCTGCGGCATGCCTGCGCGCGCGCACCTTCGCGGCCTCGTGGCCTCCGCCTTGGTGGGGCTCGCGGGGTGCAGCGGTCTGCTCGGCCTCGACCCGAAGGCGGACACGCCCAGCGACGCGGGCGCGGCGGAGGGAGGCGCCGCGCGCGACGACGGGGCGGCGGCGGCAGACGAGGGCGGCGACGCACGGCCGCGCAGCCAGGACGGCGGCGTCGCCATCGGCGTCGACGCGGACCGCGACGCCGTCGCGACGGACGCGGGCGCCCTCGATCCCGACGGCGGGTGCTCCGCGACCGGGCCGGTGCCGGACGGCGCGTCGCGCACGTTCTACGGGAGCTGCGTGCCGCACCTGACGCCGAACCAGGGCCTCTGCAACGCGTACGGCTACACGGGCGCGCTCGGCGCGACGCCGACGGCGATTCAAATCCAGAAGAACGTGTGCGCGACGCAGAAGGGGACGTGGACGGACGGTCCGTGCAACCTCACGGGCGCGGTCTTCGGCTGCGAGAACGTGAGCAGCAGCGGCTTCGTGTGCGAGACGATTTCGATCTCGTGGTTCTACGCGCCGCACACGGTCGCCGACGAGGCGTCGTTCTGCCCGCCGAGCGTCGGCACCGTCGTCCTGCCGTAGCGTCGTTTTCGGCTGCGAACGACGCAGCGCGCGTCAGAAGAACGAGCCGAAGAACGCCGGGAGGGCGGGAACTTTCGCCGACCTCCGCGCCTCGAAGCGCGCGACCGTCGTGCGCCCCCTGGCGGGCAAGAGGTAGAGGAAGCGGCCGTCGAAGACCGACCCGCCGACCGGCCCCGCGCCGACGGCGCCGACGTCGAAGATCGTCCACGACCCCTCCGCCTCGAACGGCGCGCGCGTGTCGAAGCGCGCGAGGCGACGGTTCGGCGCGCCGCCAAAGCCGAGCGAGCCGGTCGGCGTGAAGTAGACGAAGCGCCCGTCGAACGCGGCGCCGGAGAAGGGGCCGAGCGACGGCGAGACGAGCCTCAGGTCGACCGCGGCCCACGACGCCGCGTCGGTGAACGTGCCTTGGGCGTCGAAGCGCACCACGAAGTCTTCGGGGCCGCCCGGGCCGAAGTAGACGAACCGCCCGTCGAACGCGCCGCCGACGAACGACAGGTGCAGCGGGTGGAAGACGACGGTGTCGAACTTCGACCACGCGAGCGGCGACGCGAAGGGCTTGCTCCGGTCGTAGCGGACGACGACGCCGTCGCCCTCGGGCGCGAAGTACACGGACGTCCCGTCGAAGACGCCGCCCCAGAAGGCGGTGAGCGTGGTCGACTGCACCTGCGCGACGTCGAACTTCTCCCAGCCGGCGCCGGCTGCAGCGGCGCGCGTGTCGCGGCGAAGGAGGACGGAGTGGCGCCGCGGGACGAGGTACTCGAACTGCCCGTCGAACGTCGCGCCCGAGAAGCCGTTCGCGTTCGGATCGAGCGCGGTCGGGTCGAACGTCGACCACGACGC
>JAYVXL010000582.1:0-4578 GCA_043785185.1 Myxococcales bacterium | reverse complement strand
GGGCGAAGGCGCTCCAGCTGGACCGCCATCTGCGGGACCGCGATCGGGATGCCGTTGGCCCGAAACGCTCGGAGGATCTCCTCACGCAGCGCGGAGCGGTGGCGCCGGTGGCCCCACGGATCGTGCGTCCAGACCGAGACCTCGTAGACGAGCGCCGAGTCACCGAAATCGTTCAGGAGGACGAGCGGCGGATACGCGGGGTCGCCGCCCTCGTGCTTCGCCGCGACGTCCTCGAGGGTCGCCCGGACGACGTCGGAGTCGGCGCCGTAGGAGACGCCGATCTGCACCGCGATGCGAATGAGGCTGTCGTGGAGCGTCAGGTTCTTGATCGCCTGCTGCACGAGCAAGCTGTTGGGGACGAGGATGTCCTCCTCGAAGAGCGTGCGCACGCGCGTCGCGCGGATGCCGAGGTTCATCACGCGGCAGTACTGTCCGTCGATCTCGATGATGTCGTCGATCTTGATCGACTGCTCGACCAGCAAGATGATCCCGGACACGAAGTTGACGGCGATGCCCTGCAGCGCGAGGCCGATGCCGACCGCGAAGACGGCCGTGGCGGCGATGACGGCGCGCAGATCGATGCCCGCCGTCTCGAGCGCCACGATGGTCGCGACGATGATGAGGATGTAGCCGGCGAGGCGCTCGATCGACCGGAGCCGGCGCCCCTCAGCGACGCCGCGCCGCACGAGCGCGCGGTGAAGGATGAGGCGCACGAGCCGCGACGCCATGAGGGCCGTCGCCATGATGAGCGCCACGACGAGGAGGGTCGCGACCGTGACGGGCCGCCCTCCGAGCTCGAAGAGCTTCCACTGCAGAAACTCCCACGCAAAGCCTCGCACGGGCGAATCGTCGCACTGGGCGCCGGGCGCGGCTACTTTCCGGGCGATCGCCGGACGCCAGCGGCGCGCGCCGTACGCGCCCCTCGCGCGCGCGGCACGCTCGCGATATAAACGCCGCCATGGCGCGCAGGCCCTTGGCGATCATCGGTGGAGGCTCGTGGGGCCTCGCGCTCGCGGCCGCGGCGGCGCGGACCGGCGAGACGCTCCTGCACTCGCGGCGGACGCTGGACGGGAGCCTGCCCGCCGGCGTGCGGCAGGCCCGCGACTTTCGCGAGATCGGCAAGGAGGCGCGCACGATCGTCCTCGCGGTGCCGTCGCAGATCGCCCGCGTCGTCCTCCGTGAGCTCGGCGACCACCTCGACGGCCGTCACCATGTCGTGCACGGCGTCCGCGGCCTCGCGGGCGACTCGCTCACGCGCGTCAGCGAGCTCGTGCGGCAGGAGACGCCGGCCCGGCGCGTCGGCGCCATCGGCGGACCGGCGCTCGCCGAGGACCTCCTCGCCGGGCGACCGAGCATCATGGTGTGCGGCTCGCACTTTCCCGAGGTGAGCGCGTCGCTCGTCGAGGCGCTCGGCTGCGCGACGCTGCGCCTTTACGCGACGGACGATCTCGTGGGCGTCGAGTGGGCGAGCGCGCTCGTCGGCTGCCTCGCGATCGGCATCGGCTACGCGCAGGCGCACGGCCTGAGCGCCGGGCTCGTGGCGGCGCTGGTCTCGCGGTCGGTGACGGAGGCGTCGAAGATCGCCGCGGCGGCCGGCGGCGAGGAGCGCACGCTGCTCGGGCTCGCGGGCAACGGCGATCTCCTCGCGTGCGCCGGCCAGACAGAGCGCCCCGAGGTGCTGCTCGGCCGCGCGCTCGCCGGCGGAGCGACGCTGATCGACGCGATGCGCGGCCTGCACACGCGCGTCGAAGCGGTCGACCTCATCCCCCGCGTCGTCGCGTTCGCCGAGGCAAGCCGCGTGAACTGCCCGATCTTCCGCGCGCTCCGCGACGGCGTCCTCGCCGCAAAGCCGACGGACGAGATCGTCGTCGCCCTCATGACGGCGCCGATCGAAGATCGCGGCTGAGCGCCGCGCTACATGAGGACGCCCGAGCCGCCGCCACCCGACGACGTCGCGCACTGGCTCGGCACGCTCGAGCGGCATGATCTGCGGCGCCTCCTCGGCGCGCGCACGCTCGCGATCGCCTTGGGCAGCCCGCTCCGCTACGCGGCGGCGCCCGCGTTGGCGAAGGGGAGCGTCGACGTCGCGGCGGAGGTGACGAGCGACTCGGCCGGCACCGCGGAGAGCTTCGCCGTCGCGCTGCACGTCGAGCCGGACGGGACGCTCGAAGGCAAGTGCTCGCGGTGCGCCGCGATGTTCGGTCCGTGCGTCCACGTCGGGGTCGTCGCGATCGATCTCGCGTGCTCGACGCCGATGCGCGAGGCGCTCCTCGCCGGCGAGGACACGGCGTACCTGGCGGACGGGGCGCCGCTGCGGCGGCGGGCGCTGCACCTGGAGCTGCAGTTCGACGGGGCGCTCGGCGCCTGGGTGACGCCCTCCGCCGAGCCGCTCGCGCTCGAGATCGCCGCGGCGCCGGCGACCGCCGCCGACGCCGGACCGGGGCGCGCGTACGGCGACCGCCGCGATCCGGTCGCCCTGCCAGCCTTGTCGATCCACGTGCGCGCGCGCGGCGATCGGCGCCTCTTGTCGGGCCGCGAGATCGCCGAGCTGTGCAGGGCGCCGGGCAGGCTCGTCCCGCGCGACCGGCGCGTCCTCGAGCACGCGCGCGAGCGCGGCGGCGGGAAGAAGGCGGCGCTCGCGGCCGGCATCGAGGCGTCGCTCGCGCTCGAGGCGATGCGCCTCCACGCGGCCGTCCTGACCTTTGGGTGGAAGACGCTCCTGCGCTTCCGCGCGACGCCGCTGCGGCCGGTCCTGCGCCTCGGCAAGGACGCGCCCGAGATGCCGCGCGGATGGGGCGCGCTCACCGCGTTTTGGACGACGCCCGACGGGGTCGCGATCCCGTTCGCAGACGCGACGCTCTTCGCGGGCCCGTTCCCCTACGTATGGACGAAGGGGGGCGCGATCCACCCGGTGCCGCCCGACGTCGACCTCGACTTCGCGCTGCAGGTCGCGCGCGCGCCCGTGCTGTTCGTCCCCCCGGGACGGCTCGCCGACGCGGGGGCTCAGATCCTTCGCGCGGCGCGCGGGCGCGGCGTGGCGGTGCCGAGTCACGAGGTCTTCGGGCTGCCGCCGCTCGAGGCGCCGCGCGTCGTCCTGCGCCTCGAGGGCGAGCCGCTCGCGGTCACCGGGAGCATGACTGCGCACTACGCGACGGGGCCGGTCTCGCTCGTCCCGCCCGACCCGCTCGCGCCCGAGGGGCGCCGCGATCTCGATCTCGAGGCGCGCGCCGTCGCGGCCCTCGCCCGCGCGGGCGGACGCGACGCCGCGTCGCTCGGCGCCCGCGGGGGCGGCGCCGGCGGGGCGGACGATGACGAAGCCGACGACGCGCCCGCCGTCGGCTTCGCGGCGAGCGGGGACGCGGCGATCGCGCTCTGGCGCGACGGCCTCGCGCAGCTCCGCGCGGCGCACGACCCGCGCATCGACGTCGAGCTGACGCCGCGCCTCGCCGGCGTGCGCGTCGGTGCGCCGGTGACCGGCAAGGTCCACGTCGGGCTCGAGGGCGACTGGCTGAAGACGCGCCTCGACTTCGCGGCAGGAGACCTCCCCGTCGAGCTCGATCGCGTGCGCGCCGCGCTCGAGCACAAGCAGCGGTGGGTGGAGCTCGACGACGGCACGCTCAGCCACATCGAGTCGCAGCTGGAGGCGCTCGTGCTCGAGGCCGGCGCCGTCATGGGCGACGCGGACGAGGCGCTGCTGCCGTTCCACCAGCTCGGGCGCCTCGAGCGATGGATCGACGCGAACGACGGGCGCGTCGACGCCGCGACCGAAGCGCTGCGCCGCCGGCTCCGCGCGCTGTCCGTCGCGCCCGAGCCGGACATGCCGCGCGGCCTCACCGGCACGCTGCGCCCCTACCAACGCCACGGCGTCGCGTGGCTGCAGTTCCTCGAGGAGCTCGGCGCCGGCGGCATCCTCGCGGACGACATGGGGCTCGGCAAGACGATCACGACCCTCGCGTTCCTGCTCCGCCAGAAGGAGCGCAAGGGCCCCGCGCCGACCCTCGTCGTGTGCCCGACGTCGGTGATGACCAACTGGGTCCGCGAGGCCGCGCGGTTCACGCCGGACCTTCGCGTGCTCCTCTTCCACGGCGCGTCGCGTGACGTCGGCGCGATCGCCGGCGCGGACGTAACGGTCACCACGTACGCGATCCTCCGCTCGGCGGCCGCGACGCTCGCGAAGATCGCGTTTCGCACCGTCGTCCTCGACGAGGCGCAGAACATCAAGAACCCCGACAGCGCGACGACGCGCGCGGCGGCGAAGCTGACGGCGAAGACGCGCCTCGCGCTCTCCGGCACGCCGATGGAGAACCGCCTCCGCGAGCTCTGGTCGCTCGCGTCGTTCTGCAACCCCGGCATCCTCGGCACGCCGCGCGCTTTCGAGACGCGCTTCGAGCGCCCGCTCTTGGCCGACCGCGCTGCTCCTGTCGCCGCCGAGCTCCGCGCGGTCGTGCGCCCGTTCCTCCTTCGCCGCACGAAGGTCGACGTCCTCGAGGAGCTGCCTCCGAAGACCGAGATCGATCGCGTCGTCACGCTCACGACCGCCGACAAGCGCATGTACGACGCGCTCGCGCACACGCTGCG
>JAYVXL010000581.1:0-4581 GCA_043785185.1 Myxococcales bacterium | reverse complement strand
GCGGACGCACTTGGTCGCCGCGCTCATGTAGCAAACCGAGAACGCGCGGCGCGGGCGGCCCGTCTGGTTGAGGCCCGAGCGGTGCCAGACGTGGTTGCGGATGAGGAGCACCTCGCCGGCGCGCGCGGGCATCCGAACGACGTCTTCGCCAAGATCGCGCACCAGGTCGTCGGCGAGGAGGTGTCGATCTATCGCGCCTTCCTGATGAACAAATCGAGCCAGGGTGGCTCGAACCTGCCGTGGCATCAAGACGGCGGGCGGTTCTGGGGGCTCGACCGCGATCCGGAGCTGCAGATCTGGACGGCGCTCGACGACGCGCCGGAGGAGGCCGGCTGCGTCGAGTTTCTCCCGGGCACGCACCGCGGGGGCCTCGCGACGCCGCTCGGTGGCGTCGTGCCGCCGGAGCACGTGGCCGCGCGCGGCGAGTCGGACGTCGTTCGGATGCCCGCGCGCGCCGGCGAGGTGCTCCTCATCCACAACCACGTCTGGCACCGCTCGGGCCTCAACCAGACGGGCCGCCCGCGCCGCGCGTTCTCGGTTTGCTACATGAGCGCGGCGACCAAGTGCGTCCGCAAGAAGCGCGCGCCGCGGACCTTCGTGCGGGTGTTCGGCCGGCCGGGCTAGATTCGTTGCGCGGCGACCTTTGCGCCCGCGGCGTCAGCGGAGCGGGTGGCGCGCGAAGAAATCCCACATCGCGTCGGTGGCGTTGAGGTTCGGCGACGTGTAGCCGAGCGCGGGGACCGGCAGGCCGCCGGGCCAGGTGTGGCCGCCGCCGTCGATCGTGCAGAGCGTCACCTCGCCGCCCCGTGCGCACGCCTGGTACGTCGAACAGTGCGCGTCGAGCTTGCGGTAGGTCTCGACGGGGGCGCCGGTGCACGACGCGCGCTTGGCCCACCCGTCGAACGTCGCCGCGACCGACGCGAATCCGAGCGCGGCGCTGCCGCCGTAGGGGACGAGCGGATCGAGCGTGCCGTGGAAATGCATGACCGGCACTGGTCGCGTCGGCGCGCACGTCGGGACGCCGAGGACGCCGGCGACCGGCGCGACCGCGGCGATGCGCGTGGAGAGCTCGCACGCGAGCCGGTGGCTCATGAAGCCGCCGTTCGACATGCCCGTCGCGTACACGCGCGCGGCGTCGACACAGAGGCGATCCTCGAGCACGTCGAGGATCGCGCCGACGAGACCGACGTCGTCCTTGCCCTGCTGCGCGGCTTCGCCGCAGCACGCGCCGGCGTTCCAGCTCTGCACGGCGCCGAGCCCATGCGGGTAGACGACGACGAAGCCGGCGGTGTCGGCCTTGTCGTTCATGTTGCTGAGGAGCACCTCTTCGGGCGCGTTCGACGAGAAGCCGTGGAAGTTCAGGACGACGGGCGTGGGCACCTTCGGGTCGTAGGTCGCCGGCACGTGGACGTCGAAGCTGCGCGTGTCGGCGCCGAACGCGAGCTGCCACGTGTCGTCGCGCTTCGGCGTGGACTTGCCGGCGCAGGCGCGGAGCAGAGGAGCCGCGTCCGGCGCGGGCGCCGCGTCGGCGTCGCTTGCGCCGCCGCCTCCTTCGGGGGGCGCGCCGGCGTCGGCGTCGGGCTGGACGGGCACGGTCGCGGTCGCGCCCGCGGACGTGCCGCACGCCCACGCGCCGAACGCGAGGCCTGCGAGCGCGACGGCGGCGCCCGCGCCCGCGCGCGTGCGGATCATCGCGCCCTCTTCGACGCGAGGGTCAGCGCGGCGAGGTTCGCGTCGAGGAGCGGCGTCAGCGTATCGAGGAGGCCGGCGCCACGCCGCGCGTCCGCCGCCGTCGTGAAGTGCAAGGTCGCGCCGAGGTAGGACGCCATCAGGATGCCGGCGAGCGTCTCCGCGTCCGGCTTCGCGGGGAACAGTCGCTTCGCCTGGGCCTCGCGCGCGTCGGCGATCATGAGCTCGAACACCTCCCGGAAGAGCGCGTCCGTCGCGCCGCCGACGTCGGGGCTCTCGAGCCCGGCGGCGAGCACCGCGCGCGAGAGCGTGCGGCTCACCCCCGCGCGCTCGCCGAGCGTGAGCACCGTCGCCCGCAGGCGCGCGACCGGCGACGCCCCCGCGGCGAGGACCCGCTCGCGCTCGCGCTTGGCCGCGCCCGTCTGAATGCGCACGAGCTCGGTCACGACGGCGGCTTTGGCCGGGAAGTGCACGAAGAACGTCCCCTTCGCGACGCCGGCCTTCTTGGCGACTTGGTCGACCGTCGTCGCGTGGTACCCCTGCTCGGCGAAGAGCCCGGCCGCCGCGAAGAACAGGCGCGCGCGCGTGTCGTCGGCCTTCTTCTTTCGCGTGACGGACGGGATCGCGGTGATCATCGCGCCGGACCCTACGTCGCTGACCCGCAGTCAGTCAAGCGCGCGCGACCGATCGCGCCCGGGCGTCAGAGCGTGTAGCCGATGCGAAAGACGAGCTGCGGCATCGTCCAGAGCGCGAACGTGTTGACGATCTTGCGCGCGTTCGAGTCGGGCTGCTCGGCGTTGAGGTGCGTGGTCTCCGCGAAGGGCATCGTCGCGCCGAGGTCGCCGCCGATCGTGACGCCGCCGCGCAGCGTGTAGAGCACGCCGAGGCGCGGCGAGAGGTAGCCGGAGGTGCCGACGTACGTGACGGCCGACGCGAACTTCGTCGAGTCGGAGCGCGTGATCGCGTAGCCGCCCGCGAGCTCGGCGAACGCCCACCGCCACGGGAACCAGCGCGCTTGCACGCCCACTTGGAGGAGCGACACCGTCGCGTCCGCGCCGAACTTCAGCACGTTCGGCGGGAGGTACGAGAGCTCGACGCCGAACGCCGCGAGGTCCCAGCGCGGCGCTTCGGGGCGCGCCATTTTGACCATCGCCTCGAGGCCGAGCAGGCGCGGCGCGCCGAGGCCGAGCGCGGCCGCGTAGCGCCACCGCTTGGCGCACCACGCGGCGTAGCCGTCACAGCCTGGCGCGGGCGCGTCGGCGGCGATGGCCGGCGCGTCGGCAGGTGACGGCGGCGTCACGGGCGCGCCCGCGGGCAGGGTCTCGGTCGCCGCATCTCCCGCCGAAGGCGGCGCCGGCGACGGAGGCGCGTCGGTGGGCTGCGCCGACGCGAGTCGCGGCGCAGCGACGCTGACCGCCATGGCGACGAAGAACGCGAGGACGGCGCGGCGCATCCGTCGTCTTCTACCCCAGACGCGCTGCCTTCACCCTGTATCAATTGGGTCTCGCCCGCTGACCCGCGCGCGGCCCGAAGCCGCCCGCATTTCGTGCTAAACGCTTCGCCATGCGCCGCGCCCGCGCCATCGTCCTCGCACACGCCGCCGTCCTTGCGTCGCCCCTCCTCCTCAGCCTCGGCGCGTGTGACCTCGGCACGCTCGACTCGCTCTCGAGCGACACGACCTCGGCGGGCGACGACGAGACCGGCGCGGCCGCCCAGTGGTTCTTCGCGAACTTCGACAAGGCGACCGACGCCGACGTCGTCAAGAAGATGGCCGGCCTCGATGGCGTCATCGATCGCGCCGGCACCAGCCTACCGATCCAGGTCACGCTGCCGACGAGCCTGACGGCCGACGACATCGCGACGGTCGGCCTCCGCGGCAAAGACACCTCGGCCCTCCAGGGGATGCTCATCGTCACCGAGATCCCGTGCGCGCTCGGCGACATCGAGAAGCTCGACATCGCGACCAACCAGAGCGATCTCTACCCGAAGCTCTACGACACGTACGCGCGCGCGTACCAGTCGAGCGCCGCCGACTACCTCGCGCGCACCGCGCCGCAGCTGCGCTGGACGACGTCGTACAAAGCCACGGCGATCAGCCTGTCGTACGAGGCCGTCATCGACGGCCGCGCGCGCTTCGTACCGAACGCCAACCCGCACGGCGGCGGCGTCCTCATCGGCCGCTCGTTCCTCACGCAGCCGGCGCACGTCCTCTCGGGCGACGGCGAGTTCGCGCAGGACTACCAAATCGAGGTCTTCTACGAGCGGACGCCCGGCAAGACGACGCACTTCTACGGCCTGTGGCGGCAGTTTCGGCTCAATGGCCTCACGAGCAAGGCCCAGCTCTACATCGGCTTCACGATGGGCAACCTCGTCGACTTCGACACGCGCTCCGGCATCATCTGCAAGAACCACTCGCCGGTGCCGCTCACGCAATAGCGCAGGTGGCAGGGCGCGCGGGCGGCGGTCCGAAGCGCGGTCAGCAGGCGGTCAGAAGGCGGTCAGAAGAACTGGTAGACGCCGACGCTGAACGACAGCGCGCCCGTCTTCGCGTGCGGCTGTGGAGGTGCGGGCGGCGCGTTCGGGCGCGCGTCCACCGCGGCGTCCTCGACGTCGGCGACGAGCGGCACCGCGGCGTCGAGCCGCAGCCCCGTGCCCACGAACTTCGGCACGAGGACGCGGAGGCCCGCGCCGACGGCGAAGACGGACCCCACGCGCCCCGCTGGGGCCTTGGCGACCGCGGCGTCGGTAAAGACCGTCGGCACCAGCGCGATCCACGTCGAGTCGAAAAGGATCGCGCGGAGCTCGACGTTCGTGAGCGCGAGCGCGCGCGCGCGGATGTAGTTGTCGGGAACGCCGCGCACGAGGTCGAGGCCGCCCGCGTAGACCTGCAGC
>JAYVXL010000580.1:0-4585 GCA_043785185.1 Myxococcales bacterium | reverse complement strand
CGTGGCGCACCGCACGGCAAATCGAGAAAGAGAAGGCCGAGGCCGAGCGCCTCGCGAAGCTCCCGAAGATCGAGCTGGGCATGGGCGACGACGCGACGATCGCCGTCCTCTCCGACGACGAGGCCGACGGCCTCCTGCCCACCGAGCAGCTTGATTTGCCGGGAATCCCGGTGCCGGAGGACGAACCGAAGAGGAAGCCGCGGAAGAAGCGCCCGCCGAAGGCCGACGCCTCGCCCGACGGGGCGGCCGCGCCGGATTCGGGCTCGGAGTTGGACGGGGCGGCGGTCGCGGCCGCGGCGGGGGACACGTTCCCCTTGGCCGACGTGTCGCCGGCCGCGCCGCCGGCTGCGCCCATCAAGGTCGACCTCAAGCCCGAGCCGAAGCTCGACGCCAAGGCGGAAGCCAAGGTGAAGACGAAGAAGAAGGGCGAGCTCATCGACACCTCGACGCTCGAGTCGCTCAAGGTCGAGAAGCTCGAGAAGGGGGACAAGCTCGTCCCGGCGACCGGCGCCGGCTTCCGCTTGCCGCCGCTCGATTTTCTCGTGCCGGCGAAGGTCGAGGCCGCGATCCAGATCGACAAGGAGGCGCTCTTCCGGAGCGCCGAGCTCCTCGTCAAGACGCTCGCCGACTACGGCGTCACGGGCAAGGTCGAGGACATCCTCCCCGGACCGACCGTCACCACGTTCGAGGTGTCGCCCGCCGCGGGCACGAAGGTGTCGAAGGTCGCGTCCTTGGCCGACGATCTCGCGCTCGCGCTCGCCAAGAAGGTGCGCATCGTCGCGCCGATCCCGGGAAAGAATCGCATCGGCTTCGAGCTCCCGAACGATCGTCGAATCCCCGTTAATTTGCGGGACCTCGTCGAAGACCGGCGCTTCCAGCAGTTCGACGCGCCGCTGCCCGTCGTGCTCGGACGCGACATCCTCGGCAACCCCGTCTACGCGGATCTGGCGAGCATGCCGCACGTGATCGTCGCCGGCGCGACCGGCGCCGGCAAGAGCGTCGGCCTCAACGTCATGCTCACGTCGCTTCTCTACCGGAGGTCGCCCGAAGAGCTGCGCCTCCTGATGATCGATCCGAAGGTCGTCGAGCTCGCGCCGTTCGATCGCATCCCGCACATGCTCCTGCCGGTCGTCACCGACATGAAGCAGGCGTCCAACGCGCTCAAGTGGGCCGTCGACGAGATGGAGCGGCGCTACCAGATGTTCGCCGACGCTGGCACGAAGAACATCGGCACGTACAACGGCTGGGTGGAGAGGGTCAGGAGCGGCGCGATCCGCAACCCGCTCCCCAAGCGCGTCATCGGCAAGGATCACAACGGACTGCCCGACGACGTGCCGCCCGAGAAGGGCTCGAGCGAGGGCGAGTCGCCTCTGCCCGAGAAATTGCCGCTGATCGTGATCGTCGTCGACGAGTTCGCCGACCTGATGATGCAGCAGGGCAAGGACGTCGAGACCGCCGTAGCGCGCCTCGCGCAGAAGGCGCGCGCCGCGGGCATGCACGTCATCCTCGCGACGCAGCGCCCGAGCGTGGACGTCATCACCGGCATGATCAAGGCGAACTTCCCGACGCGCATCGCGTACCGCGTCGCGCAGAAGGTCGACTCGCGCACGATCCTCGACGAGCAAGGCGCCGAGCACCTCCTCGGCCGCGGCGACATGCTCATCAAGCTGAACGGCACCAACGAGACCAAGCGCGTGCAGTGCCCGATGGTGAGCGAAGAAGAAGTGCAGCAAGTGACCGATTTTCTCCGCCTGCAGGGCGAGCCCGTCTACGACGAGAACATCCTGAAGCCGCGCGACGGCGACGACGAGGCGAGCGAGGAAGCCGACGCCGAGCAGGACCAGATGTACGACGATGCGTGCCGCGTGGTCGCGGACACCCGCCGTTGCTCGACCTCGTGGCTCCAGCGAAAGCTCGGCCTCGGCTACAACCGCGCGGCGCGCATCGTCGAGATGATGGAGCGGAGGGGCATCGTCGGACCGGCGAACGGCGCCAAAGATCGCGAAGTCTTGATCGGGAACCTCTGACGCGGCACCCCGGCACGCGCGGTGCCATGCGAAATCTCACCGGCGGCGAGGGAAGTTTGGAGAGAAATGCAGGGTAGTTGTAATGGGTTGCCGCTCCAGCCCCCGCGTTGACGAAACGGCTTGCTTGTCGGCGAAACTAAGTAAAGGTACGCGAGCTTTTTGACGCGACCCGGCAAAAAGCTCGACCCGTGCGGGTTCGTTGTTAGACTCTCCGGCGCTTTGTCTCGTCAGAAGCAGTGAGGCGCATGCCGCAGTTCAAGTCCGTTCTCAATGTCGAGCTCGAGATGGTGGAGCTCCAGATGGCGTTCGATCGCGGCGACGCGGTGCGGCGAGGCCTCGTTGCGGCCGACGAGGGAGAGCGCACGCGCCTCATTAATGACATCTCGCGATTGATTCGCGAGCCGCGCATGCCAGAAGGCGCGCGCGCGGCCGGCCTCACGCTCATCGGCTGGCTCGCGCGGCGCATGCCGCACGAGCCCGCGCACGCGCTCGGCGTCGACGAGGCGCGCGAGTCCGAGCGCCGGCTGAAGTCCGTCCAGCGCAAGCGCTGAGCGGTGAGCAAAGGGGGCAGGGGCAGCCGCGCGGGAGAGCTCGCGCCGCTGGCCGTGCTCGCGTCCGTCCTCGTGACGGCGGCGCTCGTTCGCACGGGGACGCCGCGCGCGCCGGTCGCCGCGCCGCCGCATGCGATCGCCGCGACCGGTGACGCGGCGCTCCCGCCGGCGGACGCGCCGCTGCGCGGAGCTCGCGCGGACGGCGCGCGCGTGGAGGAGGCCGGCCCCCGCACTCTGCACGGCGACGCGCGCCGCACGCACCGCAGCCACGGGCGCGGCCCGCGCGCGGTGAAGCTCGCGTGGACCGCGGACGTCGGCGCGCCGGTGGAGGCGCAGGTCACGGCGTCGCCGGACGCGCAGACACTCTACGTCGCGTCGCTCGGCGGTGCGCTCACCGCGCTCGCGCGCGGCACGGGCGCGGTCCGCTGGCGCGTGCCGCTCGGCGATCGCGCGTACGGCGCGCCCGCGGTTGCGCCCGACGGGACGATCTACGCCGGCAGCGACGCCAAGGCGATGCGCGCGATCGGCCCGCGCGGCGACGTCCTCTGGACGCTCGAGGTGCCCGGCGAAGCCGACACCGCGCCGCTTTTGACGGACGACGGCATGATCGTGTTCGCGGCGGGCAGCACAGTGCTCGCCGCCCGCCGCGGCGGCGATGTCGCGTGGCGCTTCGTCGCGAAGGGCAAGGTCTTCACGAGCCCCGCGCTCGCCCCTGGCGGCCTCGTCGTCTTCGGTGCCCAGGACCACCGCGTCTACGCCGTGCGCGCGGCGACCGGCGAGCAGGCGTGGAGCGTCGACCTCGGCGCCGACGTCGACGGCGGCCCCGCGATCGGTGATCACGGCGAGATCTTCGTGGGCACCGACGGCGAGGAGGTCGTCCGCCTCGACGCCGCCGGCGCCGTCGCGTGGCGCACGCACGTCGGCGGCTTCGTCCGCGGCGCGCTCTCCGTCGCCAGGAGCGGCGATGTCCTCGCGGGCGTCTACGGTCCCTCGCCGCGGCAGGTGCGGCTCGACGGGGCGACCGGCGCCGTGCGCGGGGCGCGGGCGGTGCCTGGCACCGGCGCCCGCGAGTTCGGCGTCCACGGCGGCGCCCTCGAGGACGACGAGGGCACCTTGTACTTCGGCGCGCAGGATGACCGCGTGTACGGCGTGGACGAGGACGGCCGGACGAGCTTCATCTTCCAAACCGCCGGGGACGTGGACGCTCCCATCACGATGCTCGACGGTGGCGCGATCGTCGTCGCGTCCGACGACGGAAAGGTTTACCTTCTTCTTCCGTAGAGGGAGGGTCGTTTGCCATCGGCGGCGAGCGACGGAAGGGCTACCCGAGAGGCCGAGGCCGCCCGTTTCATCAAAGGCTCGGCTTCGGTAATGGCCGTTCGAAGGACTTTGGGGCGGACCTCGTGATACGGATCCAGGCGTGACGATGGAGGGTATCCCCCCGGCCAAAAACGGCGACGCGGAGGACGTCGTGTGGGCGCTCCAGACCGCCGACACCTTGTGGAAGCGCGGCGACCGCGTCGACGCGATTGTCTGGGTGCGCCGCGCCGCGCAGTCGGCCGGCGAGGCGGACGACGACGAGCGCGCGGTCACGCTCGCCCGCAGCGCCGCCGAGCTTGGCGAGCAGCTGGCGAACGAAGGCAGCAGCGCCGGCGAGGGGCGCGGGCCCGAGCAGGACAGCGTCCGGCCCGCCGGCGCGGGCAACAGCCAGGTCGACGACCTGCTCCGCGCGTCGTCACACGACTTCGCGATCGACGTCGTCGAGGAGCAAACGGTGAAGCGCGCGTACGAGCGGCCCGACCCCGCCATCTACGCAGCGCCGGCCCCGCGCGCACCCCTGAACAGCGACGCGGACTACGAGACCGTCACGTCCGACTACCTCGTGGGGACCGACGAGGAGCCGCACGAGAGCGTACCGCCGGCGGGACTGAAGCACGCGGGCATGCTCGACCCGTGGTCGGAGGGCGGCCCTGCGCCGGAGGTCTCCTCCTCCGCGCGCCCCCAGTC
>JAYVXL010000579.1:0-4601 GCA_043785185.1 Myxococcales bacterium | reverse complement strand
CGGACCGACGCGGCACCGCCCACGACGCATGAACTACTACTGGATGTACTACCTGGCGACGTTCTTCCTCGCGTACGCGGAGAAGAATCCGAAGGTCGGCGTGGCGGCGCTCGTCTTCTTCGTCGCGCGGCCGTGGCTGCCCGATCCGGTGGTCATCGTGAAGAACCTCGGGCGCATCTCGCGCCTGCGGCGCATGGCGTCGATCAACGCGGCCAACGCGCCCGCTCGGCGCGATCTCGGCCTCGCGTACCTCGATTTGCGGATGCCCGGCACGGCGCTCTCTTGGCTCGACGACGCCAAGCGGCTCGACCCGAAGAACCAGGAGATCGCGTACCTTCGCGGGCAAGCGCTCCTGCGCAAGGGCGAAGGCGAGGAGGCGCTGCGCGCGTTCGGCGAGGCGGTCGGCATCGACCCGGACAAGGGCGAGCCGTTCTCCAGCCAGAACGCGCGCGGCAACGAGCGCGCGTTCCGGCGCTACGGCGAGGCGTACCTCGGCGCGGCCGACGCGCTCGAGCGCCTCGGGCGCCTGCCGCAGGCCGAGGAGGCGCTCGCGATGAGCGCGTCGTACAACACGTCGTCGCTCGAGCCGCTCGTCCGCATCGCGCGCGTGCGGCGGCGGCAAGGCAACGCGCAGGGCGCGCGGGACGCGCTCCGCGAGGCGCGCCACACGTGGGGCCAGCTGCCGGGGTTCATGAAGCGAAACCAGCTCGGCCTCTACGTGCGCGCCGTGCTCGGCTGAACCGCCCGCGCGGCGCCGCTCCCGTTCCGCTCCCGTTCCGCTCCCGCTGCGCTTCAGTCGTCGTCGTCGCCGTCCGCGTCGGCGCGCGTGACGAGCGCCGGCGCCGCCGACGCGCAGCCGGCCGCGCTGACCCCGAGCCCGCACGCCAGCAGCCGGTTGAACGCGCTTGTCGGCAGCGCGTCCTCGTGGCGGAAGTCCATCCCGCGCGTCGCGAGCGCCCAGCTCGCGGCGTCACCGCGCGGCTGCGCCGTCTTCTCGCCCGGGGCCGGCGGCGGCAGCGGGAGGCGCGCGCTGCGCAGCACCGCCGGGACGATCGCCGGGATCGGCCGCGTGTCGGAGCGCACGTCGAACGCCTCCTCGATGGGCCGGGCGAACGCGTCCTGCTGACCGAGGGGCGGCAGGCCGAGGAGCAGGCCGATCGTCCGCAGCACGCTCGGCGTCGCGTACGGCGTCGACACCACCGCGCCGCCGCGCTTCACGTGGCCGCCGGCGAAGAAGACGAAGCTGCGGTGGGCGTCGACGTGATCGGCGCCGTTCTGCGCGTCGTCCTCGAGGGCGACGATGACCGTGCTCTCCCACGCCGCGCTCCGCGACACCTTCTCGACCAGCCGCCCGAGCGCGTAGTCGTGGTCGGCGATTTGCTGGTCGGGCGTGCCGAGCCCGTCTTCGGCGCGCGCGAAGCTCCCGAGGTGATCGTGGGGCAGGCGGACGAGCTCCAGCGTCGGCAGCTCGTTCTTCGCGAGCAGATCGTCCCACTCGCGCTCCCACTCGACCTCGCGCCAATAGTCCGCGAACGTCATGTCGAAGCCGCGGAAGTACGGGTCCGTGCGTTCGAGCAGCGCTTTGGCGGTTGGGAACGCCACCCGGGTCTTGCTCTCGAACGGCATCGCGAGGGGGCGAACGAACGCGGGGTCCGTGTCGGGCAGGCCGTAGCGGTAGTCCTCGCAGAAGACGCCGTAGTTGCGGACGGTGCGGCCGTGCGCGAGCGCGACGTCCCAGAGGAATCCGCGGCCGCCCGTGTCGGGGCCGTCGATCGCGCCGACGTCCGCGGTGCCTGGGAGGAGGTCCACGTCGCTCGGCGTCTTCGGGTTCCATTGAACCCGCTGCGCCATCGACGCGAGGCCCACGTTGACGCCGCGGTTGGCGCCCTCCCAGTCGTAGCTGTGCGCGCCGCGGCCGGCGTACGCGACGGGGATGGCCTTTTCGGCGACGTCGGTCGAGCGGCCGCCGACGCTCCACTGCCAGCCGTCGCCGGAGACGCCGCCGGCGTCGAAGAATTTGTCGAACGTCGTGAACGTGCGCGCGAGCTGGTGCGCGTTCGGCGTGATCGCCTCGCCCCAGAGGACGAGCTTCGGATCGCCGTCGGCGCCGGCGACGTCGCCGAGGATCTGGTCGTAGGTGCGGTTCTCGCCGATGACGTAAATGACGTGCTTCACCCGGCCGAGGAGCTGCGCGAAGACGCTGGGGGCGCGGTCGACGTCGTCGGCCGGCACGAAGCGGTTGTTCACGAGCGACTGCGCGGTGAGCTTGCCCAGCGTCGCGCCGGTCGGGACGGGAAAGGAGAGGAGCCCTCCGCGTGTGAGCTGCGGCGCGTACTCGTTGCCCACGCCGGGATCGATGCTGCGGTAGCCGCGCGCGCGGTCCGACCACGGGCCGCGGACGTTCGGGCCGGTGGGGCTCTTGCCGTGCGCGACGAAGAGGCGGTCGCCCTTCGCCGAGACGCTGACGGCGTTCGGGTAGAAGCCCGTAGGGACGAGGCCCACGACGTCGCCGCCGGCGTCGCCCAGGCGCACGATCGCGAGGGTGCTGTTGCCGCCGTTGGTCACGTAGAGCGTGCGCTCGTCGGGGGACAGCGCGACGGCGTTGGGGTTCGAGCCGCGAAGGGCGAGCGCGGCCTGCGGCGCCGTGCTCGGCGCGGTCGTGGCGATCTCGGCGACGACCTTGCCGGCCACGACGTCGACGACGCTCACGGTGTCGCTGTTCGCGTTGGCGACGTAGACGCGCGTCTGCGCCTTGTTCGCGACGAGCTTGGTCGGCTGCCCGCCGACCTTGATGCGGCGAACGAGCGTGCCCGCGGTGAGGTCGATCTCGACGAGCTCGCGATCGCGCTGGCACGCGACGAGCGCGCGCGTGTCCCCGAGCGCGACGACGCCGGCCGGGAACTCGCCGCCCGCGACGCCGCCGCCGGGCGCGAGGCGCACCTCGAAGGCGACGCGGCGCGTGGCGACGTCGACGACCGAGACGGTGTCGTTCTCGTGGTTCGCGACGACGAGGCGCGCGCCGCTCCTCGTGACCGCGAGACCCGCCGCGTAGGGGCCTTGTCCGATGCCGAGCCCCGTCGTGTGCCCGAGCGCGATCGGCGCGCCGCGGAGCGCGAAGATGCCGCTCGCCGGGTCGCGCGCGAGCTCGCGCACGAGGTCGTCCGAGCCGCCGCTCACCCAGAGGCGCTCGCCGCCGTCCGCGAACGCCATGCCGCCGAACGCGTTCGGGATGGGCACGGCGCCGCGCGCGACCGGTTCGCCGCCGGAGACGTCGTAGAAGAAGACGTACTCGCTCGAGCCGGGCGCCAGACCGCCGGGCTCCTTGGGCTCTTTCGTGGCGTCGTAGGTCCGGTTGAAGCCGCTCGTCAGGAGCGCGAGGGTGCGCCCGTCGGGCGAGAGCGCCGTCGCGACCGCGTTGCCCGCCCGAAAGGTCGGCGCCTCGACCAGGTGCGGGTCGAGCTCGTAGAGGCGCGCGCCCGGCGCGGCGTCCGGCGTGAGCGTGGCGCCCGTCGGAAGGCCGATCCGGTCGGTGCCGAACATCGAGCTCCGCGGCTCCACCTGCCCGGCCGCGACGTCGTGCGGGCGAAACCGCGCCCCCTCGGGGACGCGCGGCCCCGACGTGCCGCACGCCGCGAGCACCCCGGCGACCACCGCCCACGTCACTGCCCTGCGCGCCATCGGGGAGGGAGAGTAACCCGACGCTCCGCCTTTCGAGCGGCGCTCTCGCGCCGGGGGGGCGCGCCCATCGCGGCGAGAATAGTGAACGCGCAATCAGTAGTGTGAAGTTGGTGCCACACCTGTTCCTTGACCGCCCCGGGTCGCTCGTGTATCCGAAGGCTCTGGATGAGTAGCCGGTTCACCTGGTCTCAGATTCAGCAGACGAACGAGTACCGCGGTCGATGGATCGCGCTCGACAACTGCAAGTACGACGCGCGCACGGCGCAGCCGGTCGAGGGCAGCGTCGTGGACTTCGACGAGGACCTCGTCGAGCTCTGTAGCCGAATCCAGCAGGGCCAGACCCGCCACTGCGCCATTCTGTTCTGCGACGACGCCGAGGGCGAGCCCGCGTCGGCGCGGCCGCCGAGCGTGCGCCCCGCCGCCGCCGCTCGCCCGTACACGCACTGAGCGGCGGCCGGAGGCGGGCGGAGCCGGCCCCTCGCGGGCAACGCCGCGCTGAGGCGGCCCCCTACTTCAGGACCGGCTTCAGGATGGTCTTGCCGTCTTTGACGGCCACCTCGAAGTCGACCTTCTTGCCCCCGTGCTTCTCCGTCAGCTTCTCGCTCGACTCGCGCAGGCTCCGGGCGAGCGAGTCGTAGGAGAGCGCAGCCGTGGACTCCTTCTGCGCGCGCTTCGTCTCGACGTACTGCGAGTAGAGCTGCCGGAGTCGCTGCTCCGAGAGCTCGCCCGGCTTCGGGGCGGCCGCGGGCTTCGCGGGCGCGGGGGGCTTGTCGCCGTTCGTCGCCGGGCGTGAGCTCTTTCGCTGCGGGCGGCCCTGCGGCGCGTCCCTCGGCGGGGGCGGCGCCGAGCTCTTGCGCCGCGAGCCCTGCGGCGGCTGCTGCGAGGGCTGCGCCGGCGGGGCCGCCGCGGCGGGCGCGCCCGAC
>JAYVXL010000578.1:0-4608 GCA_043785185.1 Myxococcales bacterium | reverse complement strand
CCTCCTGCGTCACGTCGCGCATGATCACGAGCTCGCTGCCACCGCACCAGTCGAGGATGTCCCCGAGCTCGATCGCGTGCTCGTAGACGGCGCGCGAGCCCTTGAGGAGCTGGCCGGCGACGAACACGGCCTTCTGCGCGAACAGGATGTTCACGTTGCTGCCGGCGCGCACGCAGTAGTCGTGGATGGTGTTCGTCGTCTGCTCCAGCTGGCGCTGGAACGCCTGGTTCGTCAGGTCGTGCATCTGCGCGAGCTTCGCGAGGCGGTAGACGCCGATGACCACGCCGGCCCCGAGGTCGCGCGCGTGCTCGCGGCGGACGAGATCGCCCGCGTCGTTCGTGACGATGTCGAGGCGCATCGTCATGACGGCGGCCCTCCACCGTCACGGATGCGCTGGTTGATGAGGCGCGCGGAGTTCGCCGCGGCGCCGCGCGTATCCTCGCTGGAGCCCCAGCGCGACTGACTGACCTCGTGCAGCGCCATCGAGACGCCCCCCGAGTAGGACAGCTCGCCGAGCGTCTCGATGGCGGCGAGGCGCGTCGCCTCCTTCTCCTCGGTGAGGAGCACGCCGCCCTTCTTCGCGATCTCGAGCACCATCGGCTCGCCGCTCTGCGGCCCCAGCACGAGCAGCGCGCGGAACAGCTCGCGGCGCTCGTCGATGCCGAGCTCGTTGAACCCCGGCGCCTTGACGGCGCGCGCGATCGCCGGCCAAACGCCCTTCACGCGGAAGCGCGCGCTCGTGCGGAGCGCCGCCATGCGCGCGAGCGCGCCCGGGTTGTCGAGCAGCTGGGAGAGCTCGTTTTGGACGATGTCGGGGTTGCCCGACGCGAGCACCTTCGCCTCGATGCGGACGTTCACGTCCTCGCTCGTCGACAGGCTCGTGAGCACGGCGCGCGCTTGCTGCGTGCCGGCGCGCGCGAGCAAGCCGAGCAGCGCGCTCGCGGCCTCGGGCTCCGCGCCGACCGCGGACGCTCCGACCTCGCCCTCGCGCCCGCCCATCACGCGCTCGATGTACGCGAGGATCTGCACGCGCACCTGCGGCGGCAGCCCGGCCTTCAGCCCGTTCAGCATCGTCGGCAGGTCGTTGACCGAGATGGTCTGCAGGATCGGCACGAACACGTCCATCCTGTCGGGGTGGTCGCGCAGGAACTTGAGCGTCAGCTCGAGCACCTCGGCCCCGAAGAGCGCGTTGGTGAAGGCGCCCGCGAGCTTGAGGAGATCGTTGCCCCCGACCCGCTGCGCGAGCCGCTCGGTGACGGCTTGCTGCAGCTGGACGACGACCTCCATGCGCCCGGCGACGACGAGGTCGGCGGCGCTCTTTCGCAGCGACGCAAGCACGAGCGGCGCGTCGCGGTTCACCGCGGAGTCGAGGTACCCCTCGACGAGCGCGTCGATGTAGCGCTCGCTCCATTTGTCGCGGCCGAGGTCGAGCTGCTGCTGAAAGACGGCGCGGACGACGTCGTCGAGCGCGAGGGGGCTCGCGCCCTTCGGGGCCTTGAGCGCGTTTTTGTCGGTCGAGACCGCCATCGCCTTGGCCTCGACGCGCGCCGAGTGCTGGTTGGCGGCGTCGCCGGCCATGGCCTCGAGCTGGTCGGACTCGTTGTAGAACGCCTCGCGCTCGGCGGCGTCGCCCTCGGCGAACGCGTCGACCGACTCGTGATGGACGTGCGGCATGCCGCGCTCCCAGAACGCGGCCGCGATGTCGTCCTCCGGCGGCAGATCGCGACCGGGGTCGACGAGGAGCAGCGTGAAGAACTCGCGCAGCTCGTCGAGCGTGAGGCCCGGCTCGAGGCGCAGCGATCGCATGCCGGCCGCGAACAGGTTGTACGGCACCGCGTCGAACGGCGGCCCCGGCTCCCAGACGGTGTGGCCGAAGAGGTTGAACGAGTACGGGCGGAGCGTGACCGAGAGCGAGGCCGGGTCCTTGTTGAGGCCTTCGGCGAACGCCTCGAACGCGGTCCGCAGCGTGCGCTCGGTCGCCGGGTGCGACCAGCCGAACTGGCGCACGCTCGGCAGCAGCCGGTCGACCTGCTTCATCAGGTCGCGCGTCGCCTGCACGCGCGGGTCGTTTTCGGGAACGAGGACCTCGCCCGGCGCGAGCTGCGGGGCCTTGGGCTGCATCGAGAGCGGCACCGCGCCCTGGCCGTGCATGCCCTGCGTGATCAGCGCTCCGCCTTGCTGTGGCGCCTGCGACGGCGCCGAGCGGCGCGCGTCCGCCGGGAGCCCGGGCGGCGCCTGCGTCGGCGCGGTCATCGGCGGGCTCGGGCTGAGGCTCGAGCCCATCCCCGACATTTGGGGCAGCGCGACCGGCGACGTCATCACCGCCGTGTGCCCAGGCTGCGCCTGCGGCGGCGGGGCCGGCACCGGCGCGAGGCCGCCGCCCTTGCGCGGCGAGAGCTGCCCGCCCAGCTTGTAGAGCGCCTCGGTCACGGCCGCCTGCATGTCGCGCGCGTCGGCGAAGCGGTTGCGCCGGTCCCACTGCAGCGACTTGTCGACGATTTGGATGATCTCGATCGGCAGGTTCGGCGCGATGCGCGCGACGCTCGGCACCGGCTTGGTCGCCGCCATCACCAGGGCCTCTTGCTCGGTGCGGCCGTTGTTGATGCGGTGTCCGGTGATGAGCGCGTGCATCATCGCACCGACGCTGAAAATGTCGGCGCGGCCGTCGAGCTGGTCGACGAGCCCCATCGCCTGCTCCGGGGACATGTACGCCGGCGTGCCGAGCGCGGTGCCCGTCGCCGTGCGCTCCGCCGTCGCGCTGCGGAACTGAGCGACGCCGAAGTCGAGCACCTTCACGATGCCCTCGTCGGTGAGGAAGATGTTCGCCGGCTTGAGGTCGCGGTGGATGACGCCGATGGAGTGGCACGCCGCGAGGCAGTCGAGGACGGCCTCCGCGATGGCCAGGACGTCGGTCGCTTGCATCGAGCGACCCGCCTTTTTCCAGGCGTCGCGCACCGTCTGCCCCTCGAGGAGCTCCATGACGAGGAACGGCTCGGCGAGCTCCGTCTGGTCGTCGTCCAAGACCTGGACCGTGGCCGGGTGGTTGACCTTGTTCGAGACGTACGCCTCGCGGAGGAAGCGCTCGCAGATCGTCTTCTCGCGCGCGAAGTCGGTGTGGAGGATCTTCAGCGCCGCGCGCTGGTTGTTTCGATGGGTCGCCGCATACACCGCGGCCATGCCGCCGACGCCGAGGAGCGAATCGACGGTCCACTTGCCTTTGATGACGCTGCCTACGCGTGCAGCGGGGCCTGCGTCGTCCGTGTTCACCGGTTCCGCCAAGAGCTCACAGCGTCCGTCCGCGGACGACTCCTTCCCCAACCCCACGCGACCCGAGGCGTCGCGCACGAGCATCGAAATTTGGATAGCGACAGCGAGAGTGAGATCGCTTCCTGAGCGCGGTCTCTCCTCAAGAATATCGGCCCGATGGGCGAGGGGACAGGAATTTCAAATCGCCGCGCGCTGCAGCACGTTGCAGAGGCAGCCGATGGTCCCGTGAAAGCGGTATGCGTCGCGCACACGTACGCGGCGGACCTCCCACCCGAGGCGTCTGTAGACGGCCGCCCCCGCGGCGTCCAGCGCCTGGATGCGCGGCTCCACAGTCGCGCCCGCGTCGGGTTCTGGACGCGCGTACTCGGGCAGGTAGGCGATCTTGTCGATCCGCCCGCCTGCGCTGCGCCGGGTCTCGTAAACCCCGTTCGTGTAGGTAATGTACGTCTTATCGTCGAACGGCACCACGGGGATGCGCTCGACCCTGAAGCCGGACGCGGCGAGATCCTTTGCGGCCCGGTCGAATTTTGCGAGCGTCGCGTCGGAGAAGTCCGCGACGAGCGGATCGCCGCTGTCCGGGCTCTCTTCGCCCGGCGCGAAGCCGACGCCGACGAGGTCGCGTCCCGCGCGCGGATCGCCGACGAGGACGGTCCCGCCGCCGATCGGCGTCATGTACATCGAGAGGTGGTGGCGCGGCACGTCGCCGTCGGCGTCGCCGAGCATGACGATCTCGCGATGGAACGTGCGCGCGAGCTGCTCGGCGAGGAGGCGCGGCGTCGTGAGCCCGTGCTTCTGATTCTTCGCGAGCAGGTTCGCGTCGACGATGATCTTGTCGCCCGTCACCGCGAAGTCGCCGGCGTCGTACTCGAGCGGCACCTCGTTGACGAGGTAGCGGTCGGGCATCGCGCCCGCGACCGCCGACAGCGTCGCCCAATCGTTGAAGCGCTCGCGCCAACGCGGGTCGGGTCGCATCGGCACGACGAGCTGCGTGCGCGTCGCCGCGAGGACGAGCGCGCGATCCTTGGACCAAACGGTGATCGGGCCGGGCGTCTCGACGACGCGCGTGCGCGCCGCGAGGGCACCGGACGGATCGACCCGGGCGAGCAGCGCGCCGAGCGCCACGGCGTCGGACGTGCCGGCGTCCGGATCGCGCGGGACCACCGCGACGAGGCGCGTCTTGGGGTGGATCGCCCGAAAAAAATCGGTATACGCGAGCGCGATCGCCGCTTCTTGCGAGGCGGCGTACTGGAACAAGACCTCGGTGAGCGCGCCCTCGTCCTCGACGAGCACGTCGCCCGCGAGGCCGGCGGGCGCGGCATCGGCTTGCGTCACCGGAGGCTT
>JAYVXL010000577.1:0-4610 GCA_043785185.1 Myxococcales bacterium | reverse complement strand
GGAGACGGTCCGCCGTAGATGTGGATGCGCGAAAGCGGAAGGTCCTCGGCCACGTGGTCGCCGTTGCCGCTGCGCCCGAGCTCGTTGCACGTCACGGTGCTCGCCACGCTCGCGCTCACGCAGTGACGCGCCGTGAGCACGACGTTCGGCGCCAGGAGCGAACCGGAGCAGAGCTCGAACTTGGCGCCGCCGCCGATCTTGATCGAGACGACGCCGGCGTTCGCGTCGTCATCGTCGTCGACCGTCCCCGCGAAGATCGCCTGGGACAGGCGGCCGACGTCGACCGCCGGCGAAGGCTCCGGCGGCGCGCTGCACCCCACCGGCGCGCTCGCGAGGGCCGCGAACGCGAAGGTCGACGCCGCCCGCGCGGCGGCCGCGATCCAGCCCCTGGGGAGCGCGCGATCTCCCCGGGCGTGCTCGCGCGCGCGCAACGAGCGGATTCTGTTCGGGCGGGCGTGCACGGTTCGCGACTCCACCCGTTGTCCTGCGGGATGTGTGCCTAGGTAGGTATTTGCGCCAAATCAAACTGGGACAAAATGCGACACGCCTCGGCAGCATGATCGACACGTCAGTCTGGCGAGCCTGGCGCAAGTTCGGCTAAGGTCCGGGCTCGGGATTTGGGCCTTTTTCTTTGAGTTCCCCCTTGGGCCCGCCTTTGCTAGGGACTGTCGACCGCGCAGGTTCCCTCCTCTGATGACCTCTTCCATTTCGCAGCTCAGGAGCGCTCTTTCCCCGTGGTGATGCACAAGGTCGACAGCCGGGCGGCGTTTGAGACGTCCGCCGTTGCGTCACCGCCTTCGCTCACCCCGATCGGCGCGGGCGCGGCGCCGTTCGCCGGGCTCGGGCCGGCGGGCGTCCTTGGGCGCGCGCGTCGCGAGCTCGGGCTGCTCAGCGACCGTCAGCTCGCGGCGGCCGTCGGCGGCGTGCTCTTCGCGCTGGCCGCGTGGCCCCTCGCGCTGACGCCCGTGCCGCCGTACCAGGACCTGCCGAACCACCTGGCCGCGATCACGGTCATCGACCATCCGGCCGCGTACCCGGAGTTCGTCTCGAACGGCTTCCTCAAGACGAACGCCGCGCTGTTCACGTGGCTGCACGTGAGCAGCGGCATCATGCCGGTCGCGCTCGGCGCGAAGCTCTTCACGCTCGTCGTCCTCGCGCTCAACGCCCTCGTCCTGCCGCGCGTCGTCCTCGACCTCACGGGCAGCCGCCGAAAGATGGTCGTCTCGGCGTTCTTCGCCTGGCCGATGATCCACAACTGGTTCGTGAGCATGGGCATGCTCGACTTCGCGCTCGGCGTGCCGCTGTCGCTCCTCCTGCTCCTCGCGCTGCATCGCCACGCGCGCGCGCCGGCGTTCTCGTGGAAGACCGGGGTGATCGCCCTCGCGCTCGCCTGCGCCACCTGGTACGCGCACGCGTTCACGCTGCTCGCCGTGCACCTCTTGCTCGTCCTCCACGTCGCCGCGCAGCGCGAGTGGCGCGCGCGCGCGGTCGCGGCGACGCGGCTCCTCGCGCCGATCGCGCCGGCGACGCTGATGCTCGCCGTCTCGCTCTACGACCACTGGACCGAGCCGCAGGGGGCCATCCAGGGCTACCTGCACCTGTCGCGCACGCTGCCGGTCTGGGAGCTCTTTTACCATCTGTGGGCCGAGTACCTCTGGAGCTTCACGAAGCTCGAGATCTCGAGCTTCGTGCCCGCCGTCGCGCTCGCCGCGTGCGCGTGGTTCTACCGGCGGGACAAGGTGCCGTTCTTCGGGCCGGTCGCGTTCTTCGTGGTCTCCGCCCTCTATTTCTTGATGCCGTACACGGCGACGAATTGGTTCCACGTGAACTCGCGGCTCATCCCCTACGTCTGGCTGTTCGCGCTCGTGCGCGTGCCGGAGCGGCTGCCGCATCCGCGCAAGGTCATGGGCCTGCTCGGTCTGTCGGCGGTCCTCTATTCGCTGGGTCTCGGCGTCGATTTCGTGCGTCTCGAGGCCGATCGGCAGAAGTTCGTCAGCGGGATCCCGTACGTCCCGCAGGGTGCGAAGATGCTGCCGCTCCTCTTCTCGCGTCAGATCACGAGCGAGAACACGCGCAGCCTCATCCACGCGTGGGGCTTTTACGTGATGGAGAAGCAGACGAGCGCGCCGCTGCTCTTCGCGCACTCGCGTTCGTTCCCCGTCATGTACTCGGAGCCGCCGCAGGTGCAGTTCAACCACCTGCTCCTCGAGTCCTTCGCGCCGACGATGGGCTCGGACCTGGCGACGTGCACTCTGCTACGCGAGTCGGGCGTCTACTCCGAGTGCCACGGCCCGTGGGTGAAGCACTGGGAAGACTTCTGGGCGTCGGCGCTGCCGCTCTACGATCACGTGCTCATGTGGGATCCGCCGCCGGAGGCGCAATCGCTCGTGCCTGCGGCGTACCGCGTGAAGTTCCATCAGGACCGGCTCACCATCTACGAGCGCATCCCGCAGGTCACCTCGGCGCTCTGAGGAGAGGCGACGCTCTCACGTCCACCGTCCTTCGAACGGAACGGTCGCGCTCGAACGTCTGCTCGAAATCAGAACCAGCGCGCGTGCTCGGGGACGAGCGCGAGCGGCGTCTTCGCGAAGTCGCGCTTGAACGCGGCGATCGCCGCGCGCTTCGGATCGGCGTCGCCGGGGCGGGGGACGCCGCCGAAGTCGAAGGACTCGCAGCCAGCGTCGCGCGCCCAGCGGATGGCCTCGAAGAGCGGCAGCGCCATCTTCGAGTAAGGGCGCTGCGCGACGATCGACGCGCCCGCGTAGTAGACGGCGAGCTTCGCGTGCCTCAGCACGAGCGCGGCGGCGATCGGCTCGCCGCCCTGCGACGAGACGAAGACGACGCCGCGCGCGGGGTCCCGGGTCATGTAGGCCTCGAGCGCGGCGAACCACGCCGGGCTCTGCACGCGCCTGCCCTGCGAGATCGCGAGGTCGCGCTCCAGCCTCTCGACGACGGCGAAGTCGGCGCGCTCGCCTTTGCGCACCGTGACGCCGGCCTTGTCGGCGCTCTTCAGCTCGTAGCGCAGCTTCTTGTGATCGCTGCCGGCGAGGAGCTGCTCGTCGGTCTTGCCGCCGATGTCCATGCGCAGCGTCCAGGCGTGCGCGCCGTCGGCCTCTTGCACGTCGCGGAAGCCGGCGGCGGCGAGGGCGGCGGTCGCGCGCTCCGCGTCCGCGCCTGCCCAGTACGGCATCACCGAGAGGCGCGCGATGCCGCGGCGGCGCGCGGCGGCCACGAGCGCGCGCAGCACGTCCCCGAGGCGGGCGGGGTCGCCACAGACCGGGCCGCGCATCACGATGCCGATCGGCAAGAGGAGCGGCCCGAGCGCGCGCACCCGCAGGACCGCGGCGACGCCGACGATCTCGCCGCCCTCGCGCGCGACGAAGAAGCGCGTCGTGCGCGGCTTCCCGGTCACCGCGACGGGCGCGAAGTCCGGGGCCTGGGTGAAGTGGCCGTCCGGTGCCCGCTCGAGAAACGCCGCGTAGGCCGCCGCTTCGCGCGGGTCCAGGGTCGAGCGCCACGAGGTCTCCACAGGCTCTGTCGCCGTCCCTATCACCCAGGTCGGGTCGGGACAACGGCCATCTTTTCGCGGCGGCTCACAGGCCCGGCAGCGCGGTCGCCGCGCGCTCGCCGAACGGCGCAAAGGCCTCGGCCGCCTTCACGCCGATGGCCCTGCCGCGGAACGCTTCGATCTTGGCGTCGTGCTTCTCGTAGAGGTTCACGAAGCTCTGGCTCGCGTGGGCGCGCAAAGCCTGGATCTTTCGCTCGCGCACCGCCGTGATGTCGACGTAGACCGTGGGCGCGTAGCCGAGAGTGTCCGTTCCTGTGTCGACCTCGTAGAAGAAGAGGCGCGGGGAAGGGTGGAGCGCCATGGCCGCGCGCGTCGCGAGGAGCGAGGCGACCTGGTGCTCCGGATCGGTGTCGAGCGGCCACGGCGCGAGGAGCACGTCGGGCGCGGCGGCCGAGAGGAGGCGGAGGACCTCCGCGACGCGGGAGGGCGTGGCCTCGACCTGGCCGTTCACTTGCGTCGCGAACACCGCGTGGGCGCCGAGGACCGCGCACGCCTCGAGCGCCTCGGACGTACGCGTGCGCGCGACCTCGTCGGGCGGGCGCCCCTCGATGCCGAGCTCGCCGCGCGTGAGGTAGATCACCGTGACGGTGGCGCCGGACTCGGCGTAGCGCGCGAGCGTGCCGCCGCAGCCGGACTCGGCGTCGTCGGGGTGCGCGCCGACGGCGACGACGCGCAGAGCGGCGCGCCCGATCGCTCGCACGCTGCCGGTCGCCCCTCCGCCTGCGCTCGGTGCCCGCTCGCCCGCGCCTCTGCACGCGCACGCGCAGAGGGCGAACGCGAGAACCAAGCCTTGCCCCCGCGCGCGAAACGGCCACGTCACCCGGCCAGCGTAGCGTCTCACCCTGGCGCCGGGCGCGAGTTTTCCTTAGCGTGCCTTGCGCATGGATGGCAGGCACTGGGGCAGGGTCGCGGTCGCGGCGTTCGTCGCGTGCGTCTGGCTGAACCAGAGCGTCGGCGGCAAGGACTGGGAGGAGCTGCGTGATCGCGTCTTCGCCGCCCCGTCCGCGCACCCCGTGCAGGTTGCACGTTATCCGTTCGTGTT
>JAYVXL010000576.1:0-14344 GCA_043785185.1 Myxococcales bacterium | reverse complement strand
GGGACGTCGAGCACGCCGTCCCTCGCGTGCGTCGTGTCGAGCGCGACGGCGCGGGCGAGCGCGGCGCCGACCACGCGCTCGCGCGCCTCGGTCACGAGCTCGCCGAGCCGCACTCCGGCGCCGCCCCGCCCGGTGCCCACGCCAAGCGACGCCGCGAGGTAGCGCTCGGGCGCGAGCGTGACCTCCGCGCCGAGCTCGCCGAGCGTGCGGACGACCGCCTTCATGCGCCGAAGCCCTCCGCCGCGAGGAACGCGCCGAGGCGCGCCGACACCTCCGCGAGATCGTGATCGAGCGCGCGGTGCCCGTCGCCGGCGCGCGCGCCGGCGCGGAGGATCGGCTCGCCCGCCGCGTCTTTGCCCGCGCGCTCGCTCGCGACCATGAGCACGCGCTCGCCCGGGCGCGCGGCCTCTCCCCGCGCCCGCCGCTTCGCGAAGAGGAGCGCGGTGCGCTGCGGCGTGTGCGGCAGGAACGTCTCACGCGGGAGGCTCACGACCGCGAAGACGCGCGCGCGCTCCACGAGCCAGCGCCGCAAGGGCGCCCACGCGGGGGCGCCGACCTTGCCGTGCGGGAGCACGATCGCCAGGCGCCCGCCCGGGCGGAGGAGGCCGATGGATCGCTCGACGAAGAACGCGTCGCGCTCGGCGCGCGCGACGCGGCGGCCCATCTCGAAGTCGGTCCGCGTGCGGGCGCGCGCGACGTCGCCGGCGAACGGCGGGTTGGTGAGGATCGCGTCGACGCGCGCGGGGAACGGGCCGCGGACGCTGCCGTCGGCGAGCGCGTCGGCGCGAACGCGCGTCTCCGGGCGCTCTCCTGACGCGACCGCGAGGAGCTTCGCGACGCGGACCGCGCGCACATCGACGTCGCAGCCCCACGTCGTCACCTGCGCGCGCGCGCGCGCCTGCGTGAGGAAGGCGCCGGAGCCGCACGCCGGGTCGACGACGCGCTCGCCGCGCACGAGCCCCATCGCGGAGACCGCGAGGTCGACGACGTGGCGCGGCGTGAAGAACTGCCCCTTGTCCCCCTTGTGCGCCCGCGTCACCAGCTCTTCGAACACCGCGTCGAGCACCTCGCCGGCCCCGGCCGTCGCCGTGCGCGCGAGCGCGTCGCCGAGGAGCGTCCACACCGCCTCGAGCGTCGCGTCGGGCACGTCGAGCTCGCGCGCGAGCTCGAGCCACGGCCAGCCGCGGCGCGTGCGCGAGGCGAGCGCCCGCACGGCGCGCGCATCGGCCGCAGACGTCGCCGCGCCGTCCTTGGCCGTGAACAGCCGCGCGGCCGCGAGCGCGAGGACGACCTCGAACGCGTCCGCGCCGCTCGACGCGAGGACGATCTCCTCGATCCGAGCGACCGCGCTGCGCGCGCTCTTTCCGACACCGTGGCGCTTGGCCAAAGGAGAGCGCGCTACTCGGCGCCCTGGTGCGGGTAAAAGACGGCGACCGGCGGCACGAACGTCTCCTTGATCGTGCGCGGCGACGCCCACCGCAGGAGGCTATGCGCGGCGCCGGCCTTGTCGTTCGTGCCCGACGCGCGCGCACCGCCGAACGGCTGCTGTCCGACGACGGCGCCGGTCGGCTTGTCGTTCACGTAGAAGTTGCCGGCCGCGTTGCGCAGGCGCGCGGTCATGTGGTGCACGGCCGCGCGGTCGCGCGCGAAGATCGCGCCGGTGAGCGCGTACGGGCTCGTCTGGTCGACGTGCTCGAGGGCGCGGTCGAGGTCGGCGTCGTCGTACACGTGCAACGCGAGGAGCGGGCCGAAGAGCTCGGTCTGCATGACCTCATGGCGCGGGTCCTTCACCTCGACGAGCGTGGGACCGACGAACCAGCCTTTGTCGCGCGACCAGTGGTCGTCGACGAGCACGCTGCAGCCCGGGTCTTTCTTCAGGCGGTCGCGCCACGTCGAGAGGCGCGTGAACGCGCGCTCGTTGATGACGGCGCCCATGAAATTGCGGAAGTCGCGCACGTCGCCGATCTTGATCGCCTTCGTGTGATCGACGATGAGGTCCTTCACCTTCGGCCAGAGCGAGCGCGGCACGTACGCGCGCGACGCGGCGGAGCACTTTTGCCCCTGGTACTCGAAGGCGCCGCGCACGAGCGCGACCGCGAGCGCCTCCACTTCGGCCGACGGGTGCGCGAAGACGAAGTCCTTGCCGCCCGTCTCGCCGACGAGGCGCGGGTACGTTCGGTACTTCGCGATGCGCTCGCCGACGCCGCGCCACAGCTGCTGGAAGACCTGCGTAGAGCCGGTGAAATGGATGCCCGCGAGGTGCGGGCTGTCGAGGCACGCCTCGGCGACGGGCGCCCCGTTGCCGTAGACGACGTTGAGGACGCCGGGCGGAAGCCCCGCCGCCTCGAAGAGGCGCTGCAGATGGTACGCGGCGAGGCTCTGCTCCTCCGACGGCTTCCATACGATCACGTTCCCCATGAGCGCGGGCGCGGCCGGGAGGTTGCCAGCGATGGCCGTGAAGTTGAACGGCGTCACCGCGAAGACGAACCCCTCGAGCGGGCGCAATTCGAGCGCGTTCAGGATGCCGGGCGCGCTCACCGGCTGCTCGGTGATGCGCGACGCGAACGCCACGTTGAAGCGGAGGAAATCGACGAGCTCGCACGCCGCGTCGATCTCGGCCTGAATCGCCGTCTTGCTCTGGCCGAGCATCGTCGCCGCGTTGAGCGTCGCGCGCCACGGGCCGGCGAGGAGATCCGCCGCGCGGAGAAAGACGCGCGCGCGGTCCTCGAGGCGCGTGGCCGCCCACGCCGGCGCGGCGGCGAGCGCGGCGTCGATGGCCTTCTGCCCGAGCGCGACGCTGGACACGTGCGCCCTCGCGAGGACGTGCGCGTGCTCGCACGGATTGCGCACGTCGAACGTCGCCCCTTCGCGCACCTCGCGGCCGCCGATGACGTGCGGCACGTCGGGGCACTCGCTGGCCATCTGCCCGAGCACTTCCTTCAGGCGCGCGCGCTCGGGGCTCCCGGGCGCGTAGGCGTGCGTGGGCTCGTTGGTCGGCATCGGAAGCGGGTGAGGGATGTCGAGCATGGGCGGGAGGATAGTCGAAGACCCTCACCGTCACCACGATCGAGACCTCGACCGTTGGGCGTCACGCGGCGCACGATCGCCCCCGGCCCGAGATCGGAAGCGGCTAGTATGCCTCGCATGCTTCGTTCCCCCGCGGCGCTCGCCTTCGTCGTGATGCTGGCGCTCATCGTGAGCTGCAAGCCCAGCGCGCCCGCCGGCTCCGGCACCGACGCGGCTCCGGCCGCCGCCGTCCGCACGCTGCGCGTCAGCATGATCCCGTCCACCGACCCCACCAAGCTCCTCCGAGATAGCGAGCAGCTCACCGCGTACCTCGAGCGGAGCACGGGGGCGAAGGTCGCCCTCACCGTTCCGCTCAACTACGCGTCCGTCGTCGAGGCGCTCGTGAGCGAGAAGGTGGACATCGCGTACCTCGGGGGGTTCACCTTCGTGCAGGCGTCGCAGCGCGCGCAGGCCGTTCCGCTGGTTCAGCGCGACCGCGACCAGAATTTCCACAGCGTGTTCATCACCCAAGCCGACGCGAAGCTGGTGGACCTCAAAGGCCTCGCCGGGCACTCGTTCGCGTTCGGCGACGTGAACTCGACGTCCGGGCACCTCATGCCCGAGTACTTCATGCGCCAAGCGAACGTCCCCGCAGACCTGATCTCCAAGGCGTTCTACACCGGCGGTCACGACGCCACGGCGCTCGCCGTGGCGAACCGCAAGGCCGACGCCGGCGCGATGGACGAGGTCGTCTACGACAAAATGATGAAGGAAGGGACGCTCGACAGCTCCAAGGTCAAGGTCTTCTGGAAGAGCCCGCCGTTCTTCGACTACGTCTGGGCCGCTCGCAAGGGGCTCGACCCGCAGCTCTCGGCCGCGTTCGCCGCGGCGTTCTTGAAGCTGGACCCGGCCGACGCCGAGTCCAAGAAGCTCCTCGAGCTGATGAGCGCGGCGCGCTTCGTCAAGGCCGAGGACGCGAGCTATGAACCCCTCCGCCAGGCGGCGCGCCAGGCGGGCCTCCTCAGGTAGCCCCGAAGGCGACTGCGCGCCGTGCTCGTCTTTTCGCTCGCGTCCATCGCGAAGACGTACGCGTCCCGCGTGGGAGACGTTCGCGCGCTCGCGGACGTCTCGTTCGAGGTGCGCCGCGGCGAGCGTGTCTGCGTGCTGGGTCCGTCGGGCGCCGGGAAGTCGTCGCTGCTTCGGATCCTCAACGCGACGTTGCGACCCACGTCGGGCGCGGTTCGCGCCTTCGAGCGCGACGTCGGCGCGATGAGCGGCGCGGAGCTTCGCGCGACGCGGAGACGGATCGGGACGATCTTTCAGCGGCCGGAGCTCGTGCCGTCGCGCTCCGCGCTCGTCAACGCGCTCGCAGGCCGGCTGGGCCACTGGTCGCTCGGCCGGACGCTCGCCTCGACGGTCCGGCCGGCGGCGGGCGACATCGCTCGCGCAGAGCGCGCGCTCGAGGCCGTCGGTCTGTCGGACAAGCGCGACGCGCGCGCCGACGAGCTGTCGGGCGGCCAGCAGCAGCGTGTCTCGATCGCGCGGATGCTCGTCCAGGAGCCCGACGTGATCCTGGCCGACGAGCCCTTCGCCTCGCTCGACCCCGCGCTGACGGACGACATCGCGCAGCTCCTCGTGCGCCTCGCCGGTGAGTCGCGACGGACGCTGTTCGCGACGCTCCACGACACCGACCTCGCGCTCCGGTGGTTCGAACGAATCATCGCGATGAAGGGCGGCCGCGTGGTGTTCGATCTCCCGGTCTCCGACGTGAGCCCGGAGCACCTCGAGGCGCTCTACGCGACCGCGCCGCCCGGGGGGTCGCCTGCGCCCGAAGGCTGAAGGAGCCGGGCTCGCGCGGTACGCGGCGTGGGCGCTCGTCCTCGCCGCGCTCGCGCTCGCGTGGCGGCGCGCGGAGATTTCGCCCGCGCTCCTCTTCGACCCCGCGTCGCTCGCGTCGCTCGGCGCGTTCGCGCGCAGGCTGTTCCCGCCCGACGTTTCGCCGCCGTTCCTCGCCGTCGTGCTCGTGGCGACGCTTCGCACGTTCGCCGTCGCGGTGGCGGGGACCACGCTGTCGATCGCGGCGGCCCTTCCGCTCGGGGTCCTCGCGACCCGGTCGCTCTGGCAAGAGGGCGCCCTCGCGGCCGGAGAGCCCGAGGGCGCCGCTCGGGTCGCGCGCTCCGCCCTCTGCGCGGCCGCGCGCGGCCTGCTCGGGTTCTTGCGCGCGGTGCCCGAGCTCATGTGGGCGCTCCTCTTCGTGGTCGCCGTGGGGCTGGGCCCCCTGCCCGGCGCGCTCGCGCTCGGCGTCGCGTACACGGGCGTGCTCGGTCGCGTCTACGCCGACGTGTTCGACGCCGTCGAGCCTGGCCCCGTGGCGGCGATCCACGCGCTCGGTGCGACGCGGACGCAGGTGTTTCTCGCGGCGGTGTGGCCACAAGCGAGGCCCTCGATCCTGGCGTACACGCTCTACTCGTTCGAGTGCTGCATGCGCGCCGCGGCGGTGCTCGGCTTCGTGGGCGCGGGCGGGGTCGGCAGCGAGCTGGCGCTCTCGATGCGCATGTTCGAGTACGGGCAAGTGCTCACGCTCCTCGGCGCGTTCGCCGCGCTCGTCGGGTGCACCGACGCGCTGAGCCGGTGGACGCGGAGACGCCACGTCTCGGCCCCGCGCGGCGTAGGCCGGCGCATCGTGCACGTCGGCCTCGCCGCCCTCGTCATCGCGAGCTTCGTGGGGTCCGGATTCTTCGACGTCGACGTGGACGCCGCGACCCCGCGGCACGTGCTTCGCTTCGCCGCGCAGCTCGTCCCCGACGTCTCGCCGGCGTTTCTTCGCACGCTCGCCGAGCCGCTCGCGCAAACCGTGGCCATCTCGCTCATGGGCACGCTCCTCGGCGTCGTCATCGGCGGCGCGCTCGCGCCCCTCGCCGCCGCGAACGTCGCGCTCGCTAGGAAAGACGAGCCGGGCCTCCGGGCGGTCCGTCGCCGAGTGGCCCGCGCCGCGGCGTTCGCGGCCGCGCGCGCGACGCTGGGCGCGCTGCGGGCGATCCCCGAGCTCGTCTGGGTGCTCGTCTGCATCCTCGCGGTGGGCCTCGGCCCCTTCGCGGGGACGCTCGCGGTGGGCCTCCACACCGGCGGCGTTCTGGGCAAGCTCTACGCGGAGTCGCTCGAGGAGGTCCCCGCCGGTCCGGTGGAGGCGATGCGCGGCGCGGGCGCGACGGCGCTCCACCGGCTCGCCTGGGGCATCCTCCCTCTCGCGCGGCCGATGCTCGCGAGCTACACCCTCCTCCGCTGGGAGACGAACCTTCGCGCGTCCACCGTCGTCGGGCTCGTCGGCGGCGGCGGCCTCGGCCTCCTCTTCTACAACGACATGCAGCTCGCCTTCTACGACCGCGTCGCGACGCTCCTCTTGCTCATCTACGCGCTCGTCGTCGCGACCGACGCGCTCGGCGGTTACGTGCGCGCGCGGATGCTGGGCTTACCGCCGCGCCGCTCCGCGCGACCGCGCCGCGTGCGGCCGTAACGCGCGCTCGTCAGCCGCGCACGATCGTGGTGCACGCGCTCGACGCCTTGGGCGGCGTGCGGCCCAGCTCCGCGCGCTTCGCGCGCAAGCGGACTTCACGACCGCGGAGGAGCGGGCAGTATTCGTCTCCGCGGCCCAGGTCGCCGCGCAGCGCGCGACGGCTCGGGCACCCTCCGCCGCACGTCGCGACGTGAGGGCACGCGCGGCACTCCTCGGGCACCACGCGCAGGCGGGTGAACGATGCGTGGTCGACGACCGCGGGGCCGAGCTTCTCGAGCGCGGCGATGTCGAGCTCCGCGTCCGCGCCGTACACGCACGGGACGATCTTGCCGCGCGGCGTGAGCCGCACGGTCTCCGCGCCGCAGCCAACCCCAGGCGCGCGCGCGAGCCCGAGCATCGCCATGACGATGGGCTCGCCGCAGCTGACGACGTCGGCGGCGTCGAAGAGCTCGCGCCACGCCTCCCAGAACTGCTCGAACGTGGGCGCCATCGTCGCGCCGCGCACCGCCTGGAAGACGTTCACGCGCAAGAGCGCGCCGCGCTCACCGGCGAGGCGTGCCAACGCGGGCAGCGCGCGGTGGTTCGTGGACATGAGCACGCTCGCGATCGTCGCGGACACTCCGAGGCGACGACAGCGCTCCATCTGCGCCTCGATGAGCGCCCAGTTGCCCTCTCCGCGCGCGGCGTCGTGGTCCTCGCGCGACGGAAAATCGATCGAGAACTCGACGTCGCGGAAGAGCGCGAGGACGTCGTCGGGCAGCACCTCTGCGCTGTAGCCGTTCGTGGTCATGGTGACCGCGATGCCCCGACGCGTGAGCTCGAGCACGAGCGGCCCGAGCTCGGGGTGGAGGCCGTTCTCGCCGGTGCCGAAGTTCACCGCGCGCGTGGGGAGAGCCTCCACCGCCGCGAGGACCTCGCGCATCGAGAGCGCGTCTACGCCGGTCGCGCGGTAGCAGTGCGCGCACGCGAGATTGCAAGCGTTGGTGAGCCCGACGCCGAGCGCGAAGCGCGTGGGGGGCGCGGCCGAGGCCGTCAAGAGCGGACGACGCGAAGGTGGCCCGGTCGCCCACTCTCGAGGGACCCGACGATGCTCGCGCACGGCGTCTTTCGTTCACGCAACGCGGCGACGAGCGCGCTCGCCTGCTCCGGCGGCACCGCGATCAAGAGGCCGCCCGAGGTCTGCGCGTCGCAGAGCAGGAGCTGATCGACCATCGGGACCGCGTCGTCGTACGTGACCCAGTCCTTCAGGAAACGCCAGTTCGCGTGGCTCCCGCCGGGGACGATGCCCTCGGCGGCGTACGCGCGCGCCGCGTCGATGACCGGCACGTCGCCGGCGCGGATCACCGCTTCGCAGCCGCTCGCGGCGGCGATGTTGCGCAGGTGCCCGAGCAGCCCGAACCCGGTGATGTCCGTGCACGCGTGGAAATCGACCGTCGCCATCGCCTCGGCGGCGCTCCGGTTCAGCGTCTTCATCAGGGCGATCGCCTCCACGATGGCGCCGCGCGTGTCGCGGTCCTGCTTGGCGGCCGTGGTCACGATGCCGATGCCGATGGGCTTGGTGAGCACGAGGACATCGCCGGGCTTTCCCCCCGCGTTGGACGCGATCCGCGCCGGGTGGACCATTCCAGTCACCGAGAGCCCGTAGATCGGCTCGTCCGTCTTGATCGTGTGGCCGCCGACGATGTCGATACCCGCCTCTTTGGCCTTCTCCGCGCCGCCGCGGAGGATCTCCGCGAGGACGTCCACGTCGAGATCGGCCTCCGGAAATCCGACGATGTTGAGCGCGGTGAGCGGCTTGCCGCCCATCGCGTAGACGTCGCTGAGCGCGTTGGCCGCGGCGATCGCACCGAAGTCGTACGGGTCGTCGACGATGGGCGTGAAGAAGTCCGTCGTCAGGACGAGCGCGCGGGTGTCGTCGATTCGGTAAATCGCGGCGTCGTCCGTCGTCGCGTTGCCGACGAGGACGTTTTCGTCCGTCACTTTGGGGAGGCGCCCGAGGAGCGGGAGGAGGTACCCCGGGGGGTGCTTCGCAGCGCAGCCCGCGCGCTTGGCGGTCTTGGTCAGCCGTACGGACATTGCAAAGACATAGCGAAAGGATGGTGGCGCCGCAACGAGCGCGCAGGCCTTCGCTACCTCGCGGCTTCGCTGCTTTGCTACTTTGCCCCCACCGAGGCCGAGGGCGCCTTCGCGGCGACGATCGCCCAGAGCCGCTCCGCCGGCTCCGTCCGCGTGACGACGAGGCCCGCGCGCTCGAGCTTCCGGGCGACGTCGGCCGGGGAGAGGCGCAGCTTGTCGTAGGCGCTCTTGTGGAGCTCCCAGGCGTCGCCGCGGCGCACGTGCACGAGGTCGTGCACCGTCACGTTGGTGTCCCCGTACTCGAGAAAACACGTCATGACGCGCTCGGCGTCGCTCCGAAGCGCGATGAACCGGCTCAGGCCCTCGAGCGCGACGGACAAATCGCGGAACGTAAGGACGAGCTGGCCGTCCGGCGCGAGCGCGGCGCATGCCGCGGCGAAGAGCGCGTCGACGTCGGCGGCCGCCGGCAGGTGGGTGAGCGTGTCGCCCATGCACACGATGAGCTCCGCGGCGCCGGGAGCGACGTGCTCGGAGAGCGCGCGCATGTCGGCATGCACGGCGCGGATGGGTCGCCCCTCCGTGGCGCGCGCGAGCTCGCCCAGGAGCGCCTCGCTCGTATCCATGGCCAGGACGTCGCCGAAGCCGAGGTCGGCGAGCGCGAGCGCCTGGAAGCCCGGGCCACAGCCGAGATCGACCGCGAGCCCGCCGCGCTTCGGAAGCGCCCCGAGCCGGCGCAGCAGCGCGCGCTGCTCGTCCACTTTCGCCGCAAAGGGAACGCCGAGCATCCACGTGTAGTGCTCGGCCAGGAGCTCTCGGTAGTGCCGCGCGGCGTCGGTGGCCATCGCGTCTCTCCTACCTCAGCTCGCCGCGCCGCGGTACCCTCCTCGCCATGACCACGCCCCGCGGCGCCGTGCCGCTCCTCGAGCTCGATCTCGCCTGGCAGCAGCCGCTGCACGGCGGGCGCCTCCGCGCCGTCCGCGCCGCGGGCCAGCGCCTGCGCGAGCGCTTCGTCGCCGGCCCGCGCGTCGTGTCCGTGCGCACGGTGCCCCTCGCGACAGTCCCCTACCCCACGCGGTACGCCTTCGGCGGCTTCGCGTTCTCCCCCGCGCCGTTCGTGACGATGACGCACAGGTGCACCGTCGTTCAGACGATGCAGCAGGGCGCGCTGAAGACGCTGCTCTTCAACCCTACCGACGTGGACGCGGCGGCGGCGACGCCGTTCTTCGCGCGGCTGGCCGAGCAGTTCGGCGAACGGATGACGAAGCTCCTCTCCAAGCGCTTCGAGCCGCTCGAGGCTCAGCTCGCGCGCATCGGCGTCACGCCCGACGCCGTCGACTACGTCGCCTTCGACCACTTCCATACCCAAGACCTGCGGAGCCTGCTCGGCACCTCGGACGGCGCGCGCCCGGCGCGCTTCCCGAACGCGACGCTCCTCGCCCCGAAGGTCGCGTGGGACGACTGGGACGACCTCCACCCCTACCAGCGCGCGTGGTTCGTCCGCGACGGCAAGCGCGGCGTGCGCGAGGAGAAGATCGCGCTGACGACCGGAGACTACCTGCTCGGCGACGGCCTCATGCTCGTCCGCACGCCGGGGCACACCGCCGGCAACCAGACGCTCTTCATGAACACCGAGCAGGGCGTCTGGGGCGTCAGCGAGAACGGGACATGCGCGGACAACTGGTCGCCGCTCGAGAGCAAGATCCCCGGGCTCGCGTTCACGTGCCGCAAGCAGGACCTCGAGATCGTCGTCAACTCGAACACGCCGGAGGGAGGCGCCGAGCAGTACACGTCGATGGAGCTCGAGCGAACGCTCGTCGATCGCGTCGCGCGCGCGCCGGCGTTCGTGCAGATGTTCCCGTCGAGCGAGACGACGCCCGCGGCGACGGCGCCCGGCCTGACGCCCACGCTGCTTCACCGCGGCCTCACGTTCGGCGAGGTCTCGCGCTCTGCGCGGGCCCCCGCGGCGGCGGCCGAATGACCGCGGCGTCGGGACCGCCGTTCGCCCGGGATTTCCCGAGTGATCCCGAGCTCACTGCGCTCGTGCGCGCGTTCGAGGCGGGCGACTTCGCGCACGTCCGGCGCGAGGCGCCGAAGCTCGCCGCGCGCAAGGACGACGCGGCGATCAAGGACGCCACCGCGCTCCTCGTCGCGCGCACCGAGGCCGATCCGCTCGCGCGCGGCCTCCTCGCGCTCACGCTCGTCCTGCTCCTCGGGCTCACCGCGTTCTGGCTCGCGCACGACAGCCCGAAGCCGACCGCGCCCGCGCCGCCGCCGCAGCCGACGGTCGAGCGCGTCGACGAGGGGCCGCGCCGATGAGCCCGCCCGCGCGCCTGCTCGCGCTCGCCGCCGTGGTCCTCGCCGCGCTGTCCACCGCGTCGTGCGGCACGTCGTCGCCCCCGAGCGGCGCGGCCACGCGGCCCACGCAGGCGATGTTCGTCGTGCCCAACGCGCTGGACGAGCTCGCGGAGACCCGCTGGCTCGACCACCCGTGGCCGAGCGATCTGCGGCGAGACTCGGACGGCACCGTTCACTTCGCCGGCCTCTACAACCCGCACCAGACGATCCTCCTGAACGACTACCTCTCGGCGGCCAAAGGCCTCTTGGACGGCTTCTCGCCCGTGGCCGCGGCGTACCTGCGCTTTACCGGAGACGTCGATCCCGCGAGCTTGCCAGCGACGCCCCAAGCGTCGCTGGGCCGCGACGCGGCCGTGCAGCTCATCGACGTATCGTCGGACGCGCGCGGCACGCGGCGACTCGTGCAGACCCTCTTTCGCAAGGACGATGGCGTCTATTGGCTCGGAGGGACGCTCGCCGTCCTCCCCGCGCTCGGCGTGCCGCTGCGCCCGAAGACGACGTACGCCCTCGTCGCGACGCGCGCGCTGCGGAGCGGCGACGGCCAGGCCGTCCTGCCGAGCGCCGACCTCGAGGAGGTCCTGGGTACGCGCCCGCCCACGCCGCGCACCGCCGCCGCGCGCGCGGCGTTCGAGCCCGCGATCGCGGAGGTCGAGAGAGCCGGCGTCGCGCGCGCGCAGATCGCCCACCTCACCGTGTTCACGACGGCCGACCCGACCGCCGAGCTCTTCGCGGTGAACGACCACCTGCGCGCGAACGTCCCCGCCCCGACGGTGAAAGACGGCACGTGGGCGGCCAAAGAGCAGACGCCCGACTACGACGTCTACGAAGGCACCTACGGCCCGTCGCCCGACTACCAGGCCGGCAAGCTGCCGTTCACGCAGAAGGGCGACGGCGGCGGCTTCGCGTTCGACGCGGCAAAGAAGCCGGTCCTGCAGGGCACGTTCGATCTGCGCTTCTCCCTCGTCGTCCCGAACGGGGCGACGTGCCCGCCGCCGGCCGCCGGCTACCCCGTCGTCCTCTACGCGCACGGCACCGGCGGCGACTACCGATCGATGATCTCCGACAAGACCAGCCAGGCGCTCGCGCAGCAGTGCCTCGCGTCGATGGGGATCGATCAAATCTTCCACGGCACGCGCCCCGGCGCGCCGCCGGCGAGCGATCCGAACCGCGAGGGGAACATTCAGCTCCTCTTCTTCAACTTGAACAACATGCTCGCGGCCCGGACGAACGGGCGGCAGGCGGCGCTCGACGTGACGCAGCAGGCGCGCCTGTTCACCGAGACGCGCGCGCAGGTCCCGGCCGCGACGTCGCGCACCGGGAAGGCGCTCGCGATCGATCCGGCGAAGATCCTGTTCTTCGGGCACTCGCAGGGCAGCCTCAACGGGCCGCTCTACCTCGCGGCCGACGCGTCGGCGCGCGGCGGCGTGCTCTCCGGCGCGGGGAGCATGATCGCCGTCGCGCTGCTCGAGAAGACCAAGCCCCAGCCGAGCGTCGCGCAGGCGGTGAAGACGCTGCTCCAGCTCATCCTGCCGGAGGAGCAGGCGGAGCTCACGATCTTCCACCCGATCATGAGCTTCGCGCAGGCGCTCGTCGACGCGGTCGATCCCGTCAACTACGACCCCTATGTCGTCGTGCGCCCGCGCGGGACGAGCGCGCCGAAGAGCGTCTACGTGACCGAAGGCATCCGCGCCGACGGCACCGGCGACTCGTACGCGCCGCCGCACGGGATCGAGATCGGCGCCGTCGCGCTCGGCCTGCCGCGCATGGGGCCGGGCGTTCGCGCCGTCCCCGACGCCGTCGTCGCCGGCCTCGGCGACGTGACCATCCCCGCGGCCGGCCTCGCGGGGAACCTCGCCGGGGGCAAGGCGAGCGGCGTCCTCGCGCAGTGGTCGCCGCCGCCCGGGCGCGACGGGCATTTCGTCGTGTTCGACGTGCCGGCGGCGCGCGCGCAGGCCGCGGCGTTCTGCAAGAACCTCGCGGACGATCCGGTGGGCAAGATCCCCGCTCCCTAGTCTCTCAAGCTCTCAAGTCTCACGACGGCTACCGCCACGATGCCGCTTGCCGCGTGGGACGTGACGGCTACGTTGCGTGGGTGAGGTCTCGTCCCTTCGTCGCCCCGTTCGCCCTCGTCGCGCTCGCCGGGCTCGTCGCGTTCGCCGCGGAGGCGTGCGGATCGAGCGGCGACTCCGGCGGCGCGGCGCCGCTCGACGCCTCCGTCCGGGGCGACACGGGCGAAGCGCCCGACGCGCCCGCGGCCTTCGATGCGAGCCTCGACGGCGGCGCGCTCGACGCGCGCGACGCGAGGGACTCCGCGCCCCCGCCGCGCGGGCCGCTGGCCTTGTTCGCCAGCGGCAACGGCGCCGATCTCGCCACATTTCAGGCCGATCCGAAGAGCGGCGCGCTGACCTTGAAGGGCAAGCTCGCGGCGGGCGACCCGAGCCCGTCGTTCCTCGCGATCCGTCCCGGCGGCACGCACCTCTACGCCGTCGGCGAGTCGACGGCCGGCCGCGTCGGCGCGTACGCGATCCATCCGAGCACCGGCGCGCTCACCTACCTCGGCAGCGTGTCGTCCCAGGGCGACGGGCCGGCGTTCGTCTCGGTCGACGCGACGGGCAAATGGGTGCTCGTCGCGAACTACGGAGACGGCACCGTCGCGGTCTTCCCGATCCAGGCCGACGGTAAGCTCGGCGCGCCGTCGGACACGCGCGCGGTCGGCGCGAACGCGCACATGATCGCGACCGATCCGTCCAACGCGTACGTCTTCGTCCCGTGCCTCGGCGCCGACTACGTCGCGCAGTTCTTGTTCGACGACAAGACCGGCAAGCTCACGCCGAACGCGACCCCGACGGTGGCGACCGCATCGGGCGCCGGGCCGCGCCACATCGCCTTTCATCCGGACGGCGCGCACGCGTACGTGATTAGTGAGCTCACGAGCTCGCTCACGACGTACGGGCTCAACGCGGCGACCGGCACCCTCACGCCCCTCGCGACCGTGTCGACGCTCCCGGTCGGCTTCTCGGGGTCGAACACCGGCGCCGAGGTGTCGGTTCATCCGACGGGCGCGTTCGTCTACGCGTCCAACCGCGGCGACGACAGCATCGCCGTCTTCGCGGTCGACCCGGCGGCGGGAACGTTGACGCTCAAGGGCCACACGAAGACCGGCGGGACGACGCCGCGGAGCTTCGCGCTCGACCTCGCGGGAACGCTCCTCTACGCGGCCAATCAAGGCTCCGGGACGGTGACGCCGTTCGCGGTGAACCCCGCGACGGGCACGCTGTCCCCGATCGGCGCCGCGGTCACCGTGCCATCGGCCACGTTCGTCGGGCTCGCCTGGCTACCGGGGCCGTAGCGCGCCCCCACGGCTCAGACCGGATCGCGCCGCTTGAGGAGGAT
>JAYVXL010000575.1:0-4612 GCA_043785185.1 Myxococcales bacterium | reverse complement strand
TCCAGCGGCTCGTCCGCATCACCCGACGCGGAGGCGCGTTCGAAGAGACCGACCACGGCGGCGTGCGGTACGTTCCGGACCGCTCGCGCGAAGGCGCGTGAGGGCGACGCTGCCGCTCGCTACTTCGCGAACGTCGACGTGCAGTAGGCGAGCTCTGCCTGGTCCACCGTCGGCTCCGCGATCGGCGGCGCATCCGGGAACTGCATCGCCGAGAGGTCGAAGAAGTCGAGCAGCGACTCGGCGTTCGCGTCGCGTGCGGAGAGCGCCGGCAGCTTGAATTTGGTCTCGATGAACCGCGTGATGCTCGCGTGATCGTACTGCCCGTGGCCCACGTAGCTCTTCTTCGCGTACGGCGACACGACGACGAGCGGCACGCGGAACCCCAGGCGGTCGAACGCGCCGGGCGTGGTGTCGCCGCTCTCGAGCTTCGGCGGCGTCGCGTCGGGCGGGCACGCGCTCGGCGGCGCGACGTGATCGTAGACCCCGCCGTTCTCGTCGTACGTGAGGAAGAGCGCGCTCTTTCGCCACTGCGGGCTCTTGAAGAGCGCGTGCACGAGGTCGCTCACGAGCTTCTGCCCGACCTGCACGTCCGCCGGCGGGTGCTCGTCGTTCTGCGCGGGGCCTTCGGCGCCGAGGTTCGGGTCGACGAAGACGACCGGCGGGAGCGTGCCCGCCGCGGCGTCGGCCATGAACTCGGCGAGCGTCTTGAGCGGGTCTCGCCCCCAGCGGTTCAAGATGGACGTGCCGACGACGACGGCGGCGCCCGGCGCGTTGCCGTGGTAAATCGTCCAGTCGACGTGGCGCTTCTCGAGCTCGTCGAAGATGGTCGCGTCGTTCTGCGGGAACGGGTAGCTCGCGAGCTCGGGGAAGACGTTCGCCGTCTTGCCGAAGCTCGTCGCCGCGTACAGGTACATGCGGTTCGGCCACGTCGGGCCGAGGACCGACGCGTGGTAGTGGTCGCCGATGCCGAAGGTCTTCGCGAGCTCGTAGTAGAAGGGCAGATCGCGCTCGTCGTACCAGCCGAGCGCGCGGTTGCCGGCGAAGAGGTCGGGCTTCGGGTTCTTGAGGCTCGACTCGCCCCAGCCCTGGTTGGCCTCGACGAAGCCGTCGTTCTTTCCGCCGTTCCACTCGGTGTGGCTGCCCGACCACTCGTGGTTCGTGTCGAGGAAGCACGCGTGGGGCGCGTGCTGGTACGCGTTCGCAGGGGCGGGCGCGCCGCCGGCCTTGTCGGGCAACGTCGTCGTGTCGGGCGCGCTCTCGATGTCGCTGCGCCCCGCGTACTTGCCGAGGTGGCCGAAGTACGAGTCGAACGAGCGGTTCTCCTGCATGACGACCACGATCGTCTCGATCGGGATCTCGGCGTCGACGGGCGTGCCCTTGCCGAACGTCTCGGCCGGCAGCGCGCCGCGCGCGAAGGCGCACGCCGCGCGCTGGGCCTTTGCGGTCGCGTCTTGGGGGCGCGTGACGGCGCGATTCCACTCCGGCGGCGTCGGCGGGCGCGTGTCGGTCGTGTCGCCGCCGTCCGCGTTGCCGCCGCCCGCGCTCGAGCTCTTGCACGCGGCGGGGACGAGAGCCAACGCGGCGAAGCACGCGGCCACGGCGCAAGGAAGAGCGGATGCGAGGGGGCGCATCCGCGCACCTTACTTCGAAGCCTCAGACCACGCGAGGCCCCTTCGGCGCGTCGTCGGGCGGCGGGGTCGCCGCGTCTTTCTTCACCGCGTCCGTGCCGGTGGGCGGGGCTGTAGCGGCGGCTGCCGTAGGATCGGGAGGCGTCGCCGCGGCGGGTGGCGGCGGCGCCTTGTCCTCGGGGTGCGGGATCGTGCCCTTCCCGTGGAAAATCTGGCGATCGATCTGGTCGGTCACGTTCTCGATCGCGCGCCCCACCTCCTTTACGCCGTTCACGACGACCTGCTCGAGCTTCTCGGTGGGGAGCTGGTCCACGGCCGACTTGGCCGCGCGGAAGAGGAGGCCGAACCCCTTCTTCAGGTCATCGACGGGATCGGGCGGGGTCTTCTTGTCATCACCTTCGGCCATGCGGAAAGGATGCGCATGAACGCGGTGCCTGTCGAGGTATAAGGAGGCGATGCGGTTCTGGGCTTTTTCGTGCGTGGCCGTCGCGCCGATCGTCGCTTGCGCCGGCGCCGCACCCCCGCCGGCCCCGATGGCCGTCCCGACGCCATCGACCTCGACCTCGCCGGCCCCGATCTCGCCGGCCCCGATCTCGCCGGCCCCGACCTCCACCTCGCCGACGTCGACGCCGCCCTCGACCGAGGCCTCCCCGTCCCCGCGCCTCTGCGGCTGCTTTCTCTGCGAGCCCCTGCCCAGCGACGACGCGTGCACCACCGACGCCGACTGTGCCCCCGCCGTCCCTTGCCACGCGCGCGCGTGCGTCGCCGCGGCAAAAGCCGAACGCCGCAAGCCCGGCGAGATGTGCTCGATGCAGATGGTCTGCGGAACCACCGACGCGAACGCCTGCGGGTGCGTCGCGGGCAAGTGCTCGCTCTACCCGCGCCGCAAATCGTAGCGCGACCGCGGGGGCTCGGGCTCAGCCCACGAGCATGCGCTGGCTCTTCGGCGGGGGTGCCCACGCGGTCGAGCGATTTCGGCCGCCGCGCTTGGACGCGTACAGCGCCTCGTCGGCGGCCTTGAAGAGCGCGTCCCAGTCGCGACCCGCTTCGGGGAACGTCGCGACGCCGACCGAGCAGGTCACCTGCACCGCGCCTTGCGGCGCGTGGAACGTCGTCTTGCCGAGCTCTTCGCGGATGCGCTCGGCGAGCAGCATCGCGCCGCGCTCGTCGGTCTCCTCGCACAGGACGACGAACTCCTCGCCGCCGAAGCGCGCCACGACGTCGGTCGTCCGCTTCTGCCGCTTCAGGATCTCGCCGAGGCCCTTGATGACGACGTCGCCGACGTCGTGGCCGTAGGTGTCGTTCACCTTCTTGAAAAAATCGATGTCGGTGACCAGAACGCTCAGCTTGCGCGAGAAGCGAGCGGCGGCGTTGACCTTCTGCGCCGCTGCCTCGAGCATCGCGCGCTTGTTGAGGAGGCCGGTGAGGCCGTCGGTCGTCGCCATCTGCTCGAGCTTCTGCACCATGCGCGCGTTCGCGAGGCTGACGGCGAGGTGGCTGGCCAAGACCTCCAGCGTCGGCCGCACGGCGCCGCCGAACGCGTGGCGGCGCTTGGCGCCGAGGATGAGGGTGCCGAGCGCGCGGCCGTGCAAGAGCAGCGGGATGACGAGGAGGCTCGGCAGCTTCGGCCACGGGAAGCGCTTGGTGAGGACGATTTGGTGCGCCGCGTCGAGCTCGCCCTTGTACGGCAGGGGGAAGCGGTTCTGCACGACCATCGAGACGAGGCCGGTGTTGTGCGCGAAGCGCGCGCCGACGAGATCCTCGATGGACCCGCCCCGCGCCGCGTCGCCGCCTCCGATGGCGGCGACGACCTCGTGCTTCTTCGCCGCCTCGTCGTAGACGGTGATCGCGGCGAGATCGAAGCTCGCGATCTCGCGCGCGGCGCGGACGCCGGCCAGGATCACGTCCTTCTCTCCGAGGGCCGAGCCGAGCGCTTGCGCCGCGCGGTACAGCTTGCCCTGCTCGATCTTCGCGCGTTCGAGCTGCACGAACACGCGCTCGTTTTGGATGGCGCGGAGACAGTAGCGCGCGGCCTGCGCGGCGAGCTCCTCCTCTTGCTCGGTGAACGGCGTGTCCACCGTGCGATCGATGGCGAGGATGCCGCGGAGCGTCTGCTCCTCCATGACCGGGATCGCGATCATCCGCCGTACCGGGCACGGGCCGCCGTAGTACGGCACCTTGTACGACGGGCGCAGGCTCGTGAAGCTCACGCGCTCGCGCTTCAGGACCACCGCGCCGAGGACGCCGTCGCCGACGGCGAACGGCGCGTCGTGGATGTCGTCGCTCGCGGTCGAGAGCTCGCTGATGCGCAGGTGCGTGCCGGCGTCGTTGAGCCACAAGAGGACGGCGGTGTGCAGATCGAGAGAGCGGCGGAGCAAATCAAGTGCATAATGCACCGACTGGTGGATCTCCTCGACGCTCGAGCGCTCGAGGCGATCGCGCGTGGCCTGCTCGGGCGCCGCGACGTCCGCGCCGGCGCCGAGGAGGCGGTAGCGGCGCGCGTCGTCCTTGAGGCGCGCGAGCTCGGCCTCGACGCGGCCGCGGGCGCTCACGCGGATGCGCGCGACCTCGGCGCGGAGGAACGCGAGGTTGAGGAGCGCGAACGCCGCGACGAACGCGCCGTGGGTGATGAGCGCATCGAGGCCGCGCTCGCCGAGCGTGATCTTGCGGAGCAGCGCCTCGAGGACGACGACCCAGCCGACGACGAGGAGGCCGGCGAGCGGGCGCGCGAACGCCGCCACGAGCGCGACGAGGACGTAGACGGCCGGGGAGAACGCGCCCGAGAGGCCGCCCTCGAAGCGCAGGAGCGCGGCGTCGAGCCCGACGGAGAGGAGCGCGCCGAGCTCGAGGTCGGCGACGAGCGACGCGTCGCCGGTCTGCCCGAGGCGCGCGCGCAGTCGGCGCGCGAGGAGGGCGCCCCAGAGGAGCGTCGCGAGCGCGAGGCCCGGCCCGAACGGCGCGAAGGCGCCGCCGAGCACGAGCCA
>JAYVXL010000574.1:0-14345 GCA_043785185.1 Myxococcales bacterium | reverse complement strand
CGGGCGACGGGTTCTCGAGCGTCGTGATCGTGACGCGGCCCGCCTGCTCGCGCGCGACCTCGCGCCAGCCGGCGACCTCGGGGCGATGGCCACCGCGGATCGAGACCTCGAACGCGCGCGGGAAGCGGGTCACGTCGGGGAAGGCGACGCGCTCGAGCGTCGCAACCTCGTCGCCGAACGCCTCGCGCCCGTTCGCGTCGGCCCACCGCGGCGCGAACAGGACGAGGTCCTCGGGCTTGGCCTTGGATTTGACGACCTCGCGCGCGGCGCGCCAGTCGGCCTCGGACGGCACCGCCGCCGTCGTCTGCCACGCGTGCGCCGCGAGCTCGAGGAGGCCGATCGCCGGGACGAGCGCGAACGCCCACTTCTTCGCGACGACGAGATCGAGCGCGGCCATCTCGGCCCGGGACCATACAACGACAAGCCCGGCGGTGACCAAACGTTCCACTCGCTGGACGCTTGAACTAGGATGCGCGCCGATGCCTCGTCCGCGGCCGTCGACCCTCTTCTTCCTCGTCGTCGCCGTGCTCGCGTCGGCGCCCGCGTGGATCGTGAGGTACCCGCCGCTGCAGGACCTGCCGTTCCACCTCGCGGCGATGCGCGTCATCCACAGCCACGGCGACCCGGCGTACGGCTTGGCGGAGCACTTCGACCTCACGATCCTGAAGACGCAGTACGTCCTCTATTACGTGCTCGGCAGCGTCCTCGCGTACGTGCTCGGCATCACGAAGGCGAACATCGTCCTCATGAGTTGCTACCTCGGAGGCACGCCGCTGGCGCTCCGGGAGCTGCTCCTCGCGCTCGGCAAGGACGAGCGCCTGTCGCTCCTCTGCATTCCGCTGCTCGTCAACGCGATGTTCATGTTCGGCCTCTTGCCGTTCGTGTTCGGCATCCCGGTCATGTTCCTCGGCCTCGCCGCGTGCGTGCGGTACATGGAAGCGCCGACGCGGCGGCGCGGGATCATCCTCGGCGCCCTGACCTTCGCCGTCTTCTACTCGCACGTCTTTCCGTTCGGCCTCTTCGCGATCGGCTACGCGGTGATGTTCCCGTGGGACGATCCGAAGAAGTGGCTTCGTACGATCGCCCCCGCGCTGCCGACGCTCGCCGTCTTCGGCTTGTGGCTGCTCACGCCGAGCGGCAAGATCGTGCGCGGCGCGCTCAACGGCGATCCGAACGACGTCATCCTGCCGCTCGCGCAGTCGATCCACGAGGGCTACACCTGGCTCACCGAGGTCTTCAAGGACTCGACCGACGAGGCGTACTTCGTCCTCACCGTGGCGACGGCGCTGCTCGCGCTCGGCCTCGCGCAAGGCGACAAGGAGGAGAGCAAGCCCTACGCGCGACTGCTCGTCGCGCTGCCGCTCGTGTGCCTCCTCCTCTTCTTCACGCAGGGGCAGTCGCGCGGCGTCGTGTGGCTGTTCGCGCAGCGCTTCCCGATCCTCGCGATGCTCACGATGATCCCGCTCCTGCGCATGCCGACGGGCTGGCGCGGCCACGCCGTCACGCTCGCGATGCTGACGTTCGCGACCGGGTCGGTCGTCAACACGTGCCGGCACTTCATCAAGTTCCAGCTGGAGGAGGTCGGCGACTTCGACGAGGCGCTCGCGCAGATGGAGAACGGCAAGAAGACCGCCGCGCTCATCTACGACAAGCTCTCCGGCATCACCAACTGGGCGCCGTTCCTGCACTTCGGCTCGTACTACCAACTCGAGCACGGCGGCGTGATCGAGTTCACGTACGCCAACTTCGCGCACTGGCCGTTCGCGTTCAAAGACGACAAGAAGCCGCCGAGCGGCGCGCCGCCGCGCATGCGCTGGGAGTGGACGCCCGAGTCGGTGACGATCGACGAGCTGTACCCGTACTTCGACTACGTGCTGACGCGCGGCCCGGGCTTCCGCGCGCCGCCGGGGACCTACCACCGCAAGTGGCACGGCGACCGATGGGAGGTCTGGGAGCGCGACGCCAAGTAGCTGCGCGGGCGCGGCGGTCGCGGCCAGGCGTGACAGCCCCGCGCGCCTGTACTAGGTTCGCACGCGATGGCGCAGACGCGATCGGCAAGCAGGGCATCGGGCGCAGCAGCGGCGGGCGTGATCGGCGCGACCACGCGGGTGCGTGGGCGCATCAACGGCGACGGCGACTTGACGGTCGAGGGGAGCGTCGAGGGCGACATCACCGTCGGCGGCGATCTCGTCGTCGGCGCGGGCGCGAGCGTCACGTCGAACGTCGACGCGCACTCCGTCACCGTCTCGGGCACGCTCGAGGGGGACGTCGCGGCGCGCGGCAACGTGCGCATCCTCGCGGGCGCCAAGGTGCGCGGCGACGTGCGCGGCGGCGAGGTCACGCTGGAGGAGGGCGCGGAGTTCACGGGGCGCCTCGACGGCGACTTCGAGCTGCCGGCTGAGTTGACGGGGAGCGCGGGCTCCCGGAAGCGTTCCTAGGAGATCGACATGGCGAGCACGATCATCGGCGCAGGCATCACGATCGAAGGCGAAATCACGACGGACGAGGACGTCGTCGTGCACGGCACCGTGCGCGGCAAGCTGAACGCGAAGGACGGCATCGTCGTCGAGGCGGGCGGCGTCGTGGAGGCAGACGTGACGGGCGGCCCGCTCAGCGTCGCCGGCGCCATCACGGGCAACATCTCGTCGACCGATCGCGTCGATCTGCAGCCCGGCGCGCGCGTCGTCGGCAACGTAAAGGCCACGCGCATCACCATCGCGGACGGCGCCCAGTTCAAGGGCAACGTCGACATGGACGTCTGAGATGGCGAGCGAGACCGCCACCATCATCGGGCACGGCGCGAAGGTTCGCGGCCGCATCACCGGCACCGCGACGCTCGAGATCCTCGGCCTCGTCGACGGCGAGATCCTCGTCTCCGGCGATCTGACCGTCGGCGAGACGGGCATGGTCGCGTCGGATCTGTCCGGCCGGCGCGTCGTCGTGCGCGGCGCCGTGAAGGGGAACGTGACGGGCGAAGAGTCCGTGCACCTCGAGGACGGCGCGAAGGTCGTCGGCGACGTGAGCGCGCCGCGCATCGCGATCGCGGCCGGCGCGATGGTCCGCGGGCACGTGCAAACGGGCGCGCACGGCGCCGCGCGCACGCGCGCCTCCGCCAAGCCCGCCGTCGCGTCCAAGCCCGCGACGAAGCCGGCCACGGCGCCTGCGGCGATCGCAGCCGCCCGCCCCGCAGCCCCGCGCGCCGTCGCCCTCTCCGGCGGCGTCACGCAAGCGAACCTCGCCACGAGCCACATGCCGCCGCCGATGACGCAAAACCCGAAGCGGAGCCCGCCGCCGCCGATCGTGCCGGCGCTCAAGAAGGGCGCGAAGGGCGCGCTCGCCAAGAAGCGCTGATGGACCGGCGCGCGCGCCTGCTCGCGCTGCTCACCGAGCGCTCATTTGCGCGGAAAAAGGTCGTCCTCGCGTCGGGCAAGGAGAGCGATTTTTTCATCGACTGCAAGCAGACCGCGCTCACCGCCGAGGGCCACGTCCTGTGCGGCGAGCTCATGCTCGAGGCGCTCGCCCGGCTGCCGGCGTCCGCCGCCGTCGCGGGCGTCGAGCTCGGAGGCTGCCCGCTCGCGAGCGCCGTCGCGCTCACGAGCTTCCTGCGGCCGGAGAACGGGCCGCCGCGCGACGCCGTGTACGTCCGCAAAGAGGCGAAGGACCACGGGAGCAAGCGCCTGCTCGAGGGCGATACGCGCCTCGCGCCGGGCACCCGGGTGGTGATCCTCGAGGACGTCGTGACCACCGGCGGCTCGACGCTCAAGGCCGTGGAGAAGCTGCGCGCCGCCGGCCACGCGGTCGTCGGCGTCGTCGCGCTCGTGGATCGGCTCGAGGGCGGACGCGAGGCGATCGAGGCCGCCGGCCTGCCGCTCGTCGCGCTGTACACGCGCGCCGACTTCATGGGCTGAAGCGCGGCGTCACGGGGACGGAAGGGCGGCCGGCAGCTCCGACACGTCGAGCACGGGCACCCCCTTCACCGACGGCAGCGACCGGCGGTGTTTGCGCGGCGGGCGGGCGAGCATGCGGAACTCTTTGGGCAGCGCGAGGTCCGCCGCCGTCGGGTTCTGCTTCAGCGTGCGCAGCTCGTGCGCGATCCACATGCGGCTCTCCGAGACCAGCTCCTCGACGTCCGGCGCGAACACGAGCAGGACGCCGAAGAGCACGCCCGTCGCGAAGAAGGCGAGCTGCATCTGACGCGCGCGTTTGCGCTTCTTGTACGAAGGCCAGGTGATGGCGTCGGGGTCGACGGTGTCCGGAAGGGCGCTGCCGAGCTTGCGGCGCACGCGGCTCTCGTCCTCGCAGGCCGGCCACAGCGGGGCGACGCTGCGAGGGACGCGGGCAGCGGCGCGGGCAGGCGAGGGCACAAGGTCCGTCATTGCGAGCCGCGTGCCTCTGTCCACGCTGGACGATTGTGCCTCCGCGCGACACGCGACCCGCAAACGCCCGTCGCGCGCGCGCCTTTGCGCGACGCGGCGATCCACCCCTGGGTCCGCGGCGGCGCAGCGGGCGACCGGCGCGGGTGTGCGCGTACGAACCTGCGCGGCCCGTTGCTGCAGCGCGTCGGGCGCGTGCCTTCGGCGCCCCGCCCGCGCGCGCCTTCGTTTTGTTTCCCCCGGCGCGGTACACTCCACTATGCAGGTGCGAGCTTCGACGCAGGTCGTGGGGCGCGCCTAGAAACGAGAAGAGGGTTTGTCCGTGGATGTAGGGAGAATCGACGTCCTCAGCGACTCGACGGGCGAGACGGCCGAGAAGGTCGTCCGCGCGGCGATGCTTCAGTTTCCCCACTCGGGGGCCCAAATCCGGCTGCACACGCGCGTGCGCACGAAGGAGGCCGCGCGGCCCGTGCTCGAGCGCGCGGCGCGCGAGGGCGCGCTCGTCGTGTTCACGGTCGTGAGCCCCGAGCTTCGCGAGTACATCCACGCCACGAGCTACGAGCTCAAGATCGAGTCGCTCGATCTCATCGGCTCGCTCATCGGCAAGCTGTCGACGTTCCTCGACCGCCAACCGATCAACATGCCGAGCGCGATGCTGCCGCTCTCGGACGAGTACTTCCGGCGCATCGAGGCCGTCGAGTTCACGGTCAAGAGCGACGACGGCAAGGAGCCGCGCAATTTCAAGAAGGCGGACCTCGTCCTCGTCGGCGTCAGCCGCACGTCGAAGACGCCGCTCTCCACGCTCCTCGCGCAGCGCGGCCTCAAGGTCGCCAACCTGCCGCTCGTCCTCGGCGTGCCGACGCCGCCGGAGCTCGAGGAGAGCTCGCAGGATCGCATCGTCGGCCTCACCATCGGCCTCGACCCGCTCATCGAGATCCGCAAGGCGCGCCTGAAGCAGCTCGGCATGAGCGTCGACGCGAACTACGGCCTGCGTGAGCAGGTCAAAGAGGAGCTCGACTACGCCGCGCGCATCTTCCGCGAGCACCCGAAGTGGCCGGTCATCGACGTGACGGGCCGCGCGATCGAGGAGACCGCGGTGATCATCCTCGAGTCGCTCAAAGAGCGCGACGAGGCCACGAAGAACGCGCGCGCGGCGATCGTCTAGCCGCGCCGCGACGCGATCTCAGTGGTGGCGGTGGTGCGCGTCGTCCGCGTGATCGTGGGCGTGGGCGTGCGGGCCGTGGGCGTGCGGGTGGGAGTGCTCGCCGGCGGGCATGGGGTCGTGCCCGTGATCGTGGTGGCCGTCGTCGTGGCGGTGCGCGTGCTCGTGGCGTAGCGGCGCGTGGTCGTGCCAGTGCGCGTGCTTCTCGGTCGCGTGGAGCCACACCCCGATGCCCATGAAGACGGCGGCGACGGCGAGCGACGGAGGCGCGGGCTCGCCCAGCGCGACGGCGCCGAGCGCGCCGACGAACGGCGCGAGCGCGAAGACCGACGCGGTGCGCGCCGCGCCGAGGCGGCGCTGCGCCTTCAGGTAGAGGCGCAGGCTGAGGCCGAAGCCGACGGCGCCGCACGCGGCGATCGCGAGGGCCGCGCGCGGAGCCGGGAGCGGCTCACCGGTCGCGAGCGCGAGCGACGTCGACAGCGCTGCGCCGAGCACGCCCTTCGCGAGCACCACGGCGCCGGGGTCGCGGTCGGCCAGCGGACGCGCGAGCGCGTTGTCGAGCGCCCAACCGAGCGTCGCGAGCGCGACGGCCGCGAGGCCGAGCGCGTCGCCCGAGAGCGCGCGCCGGTCCGGCGTCAAGACCAGCAGCGTGGCGCCGCCGAGCCCGATCAGCGCCGCGGCCACGACCATCCGTCGACCGAGGTGCTCGCCATAAAAGAGACGGCCGAGCGCCACGGTGAGACCGGCCTCGAGATTCAACATGAGCGCGGCGCTTGTGCCGCTCGTCCGGCCCAAGCCCCAGGCGAGCGCCGCAGGTGCGATGAAGGCGCCACAGACGGCGACCGCGACCAAACGCGCCGCGTCACCGCGCACGAGGCGCGCCTCGGCGCCGGGGGTGCGCGACGGAAACGAGGCAATGGCTGCGCCGACATACAGGAGCGCCGCCGTCCAAAACGGGCCGGCGCCGTGCGACGCGCGCTGAAGGAGCGGCGTCACCCCGCCGAACGCGAGCGCCGCCAAGATCGCGAGGAAGACTCCGGGCGCCACGAACGCCACTCTATCCGCAGGCGCGCCGCGTGGCGCGTGGCATCCTCTAGAGTGGCGAGAGAGTGGCGATGACGGCGACGGCCGGGCAGACGAAGAGAGCGCTCGGCGCGCTCGGCGCGGTCCTCGCGCTCGGCGCATGCGCGTCGCGCGCGCCGCACGTCGCGTCGCCGCCGCCGCCCGGCCCCGGATGGCGCTACGAGGTCGTCGCGCGCGAGGGCGCGCGCGAGCTGTCGATCGCGGCGCGGCTCCCGCCGGGCAGCCCCGCCGAGCTCGGCGTCGCGGAGCGCGCGGCGCCGTTCGTCCGGGATCTGGAGGTCCGCGCCGTGGGGCGCGAGGACTGGAGCGCGGTCCCGCAGAGCGGCGCGCGCTGGGTCGCCGCCGAGTGCCTCGCCGGGTGCGCGCTGCGCTACCGCTTCCTCCTCGAGGACGCGGCGCGCGCGCTCCACGACATCGATCGCGCCGTGGAGGACGGCGGCGTGCTCGTCTCGACGCCGTCGACGTGGCTCGTCCGCCCGCGCGGCGCGCCGCCGACCACGCCCGCGACGTTCCACGTGACGACGCCGCCCGGCGTAGAGTTCGTGAGCGGCGTCAGCGCCGACCCGAGCGGAGAGCCGCACACCTACCGCGCCATCGCCGGCGATCTCGAGCTCGCGCCGTACTCCGTGTTCGGCGCGCTTCGCACCCGCCGCATTTACCAGGACGGCACGAGCCTCGAGGTCGCCATCGCGCCCGGCGCGCTCGCGATGCGCGACGAGGACATCGACCGCTGGGTCTCGCTCAGCACCGGCGCGGTGACGTCGTTCTACCATCGCTTCCCGCTCCCCAACGTCTTGCTCGTCATCATTCCCACCAAAGGCGACGAGGTCGAGCACGGCCGCACGCTCGCCGGCGGCGGCGCGACGATCGTGCTGCACGTCGGCGAGCACATGAAGGCCGACGCCATCCCCGACGACTGGGTCCTCGCCCACGAGCTCACGCACCTGGCGTTCCCGACGGTGCCGCGCCGCTACGCGTGGCTCGAAGAGGGGCTCGCGACGTACGTGGAGCCGATCGCGCGCGCGCGCGTCGGCCTCGTACCGAGCGACGAGGTGTGGCGCGGCCTCCTGCTCGGTCTCCCGAAGGGCCTGCCGCGCGCGGGCGATCGCGGGCTCGACGCGACGCACACGTGGGCCCGCACGTATTGGGGAGGCGCGCTCTTCTGCCTCGTCGCGGACGTGCAGATCCGAACCGCGACGCGAAACCAGCGCGGGCTCGAGGACGCGCTGCGCGCCATCCTCGACGCCGGCGGCAACGACGCCGTGCGCTGGGATCTCGCGCGCACGCTCGACGTCGGCGACCGCGCGGTCGGCGTGCACGTGCTCCGGGATCTGCACGCCCGGATGGGCCTCGCGCCCGTCGAGATCGAGCTCCCGGCGCTCTTCCGGCAGCTCGGCGTGGCGATGCGCGGCCGCGCGATCGTCCTCGACGAGACCGCGCCGCTCGCCGCCGTACGCCGCGCGATCACCGTCCACGACGGCGCGCGCGCCGGGCGCGTCGCCGAGGAGCTCCCGCCGTGCGAGGCGTTGGGCCTCCTCGCGGTCGGCCCGTGCGTCGCCCCCGGAGCGCCGCTGCTCGCGCGTTGAGCCAGATCGAGCCTCCCGCTCCGCGTGTGCCTCGCGCGGGCTTCCGTGGTAGCACCGCCTGGAACGGAGGAGCCTCATGAAGCCGATCGCCCTGGTGTCGCTCTTCTCGGTCTCGATCGTGGCGGCCGCGCTGCTCGCCGGCGCGGGCGGCTGCGGCTCGTCGAACGGCAAAACGGGCTTCGCGCTGGACGACGGCGGCGGAGCGGGCTCGGACGCGACGACAGGCGGCGGCGATGGCGGTCAGACCTTTACGCCCGGCACCGACTCCGGCGGCCTCAACATCCACGACTGCAGCGCGGCGAGCCAAGACACCGAGGCGTGCGCGTGCGACGCGCCGACCACGACGCGCGCCTGCTACACGGGCGATCCGAAGACGCGGCACGTCGGCACCTGCGCCGACGGCAAGCAGACGTGCGTGAAGCAGGGCGAGTTCTCGCAGTGGTCGCCGTGCACGGGCGTCACGCTGCCGGGCTACGAGAGCTGCCTCGGCAACGTCGACACGAACTGCAACGGCAAGGTCGGCTGCGACGATCCGCAGTGCGCGACGAACGCCGCGTGCAAGGGCTGCGCGACGCCCGGCGCGACGCGCCCCTGCTACGACGGGCCCGCCGGCACCGAGAACGTCGGCACCTGCAAAGATGGCACGCAGACGTGCATCAAGGGGGCGACCGACAATAGCTGGGGGCCGTGTAGCGGCGAGGTCCTCCCGACCGCGGAGGTGTGCTGCGACGCGCTGGACCACAACTGCAACGGTTGGCCGGGCTGCCTCGACATCTTTTCGCCGCAGTGCCTCACCGCCGCGTGCTGCCAGTCGACGTGCAAGAGCCCGCTCGACAACGGCTGCGTCTGTCCGAAGGGCTCGGGCGACACGCAGACGTGCCCGTACGGCGACCACGTCGTGCACACCGGGGGCATCCCCGGCGCGGACGAGTGCTGCCCCTGCAAAGACTGTAGCGACATCAACTGCTGCGGCACGCCCGCCTGCGCGGGCTCGAGCACGTGCCAGGGGCTCACGTGCCGGCCGCTGCCGGCGTCGTGCAACGGCCAGGTGAACACCGACTGCGACGACTTCCCGGAAGACTGCGACGAGCCCTGTTGCAAGTGCTCGATGTGCCCGTGAGATCGCAAAATCAAGGCAAAACGCCCTATTTGGCGACACCCACAAGGTGGGAGACTTTTCCAGAATAGGCCTTGTCTCGGCCGCGTTTTGAGCAACACTCCGCCCGCCCTCACCGAAAGGCGGACATGTCGGATCTCCGTTCGTCGTCGTCATCTCCCTCGTCCTCGGCCGCGCTGCCGCAGTTTCCGATCGAGCTCTCGGACGCCGACGCCACATTGGAGGTGCACTCCATCGTCCCAAAGGCGACGGACACCGATACGGAGCTCGGCGACGAGGACGTGCTGGCCGAGGACGAGCTCTCGCCCGAGGACCTTTGCGACGAAGAGCCCGCCGTGATCGTCGCGGCCGAGACGGCGCCGCGCGCGCGCCCGCCGCTTCCGCGGCCCAGCGTGCCGCCGTTCTCCCGGCGCTCGATCCCGTCGCACAACTCGATCGGGCCGATCGCGCTCGACGTGCCGCCCCCGTCGTACGTGCGGCGGGCGGACCGGACGGTCCTCGTGCCGCGCGTCCAGGGCGGCCCTGACACGAAGCGCCTCCTCGCGTTCGCGGCGGCCGCGATGATGGGCGTCCTCGGCGCCGCGTCGTTCTGCGGCGTGGCCTCTTACGCGGCCAGCCGCGCGTCGGTGGCGGCCGCGGGGGGGAGCGCGATCACGCGTGCGCGCGGCGCGGCCCCGAAGTCGAAGGAGCTCGCGGTCACGGCCGACGAGCTGGCCGTGTCGGTCGACCCGATCCCCGCGCCCGTCGCCGCGATCGCCACGCCCGCGCCGGCCCGCGCCTCCGCGCCGGTGAGCGCGCCGCCCGCCGTCACGAGCGCGCCCCCGGTCCGGACGAGCGCGCCCGTCGCCGCGGCGGCCGCCCCGCGCGGGCCCGTCGGCAAGACCGGCACGCTGCGCTTGCCCCCGTCGATTCACGGCATGCTCGTCGACGGCAAGCCGCGGAGGGTCGAGGGCGGCACCACGGTGCTCTCCTGCGGCAAGCACGCGGTGAAGACGGGCATCACGCCGTCGCGCACCGTGGACGTGCCGTGCGGCGGGACGGCCTGGCTCTGATACGCGCAGCTCGCGGGTTCGCACGGCATCCGCGCGAGGCGCGCGAAGCGCAAAGGGCTGCGCCCTGACGCCCGCCCCGGATACGATGGGCCTCGTGATGGGGCGGCGAGCGGGACGGAGCGTGATGGCGGTGGGCGTAGCCGCGGGCGCGGCGCTCGCTTTCTCTGCGTGCCGCGGGGCCACGGAGATCGTCGTCGACGTGCGCGCGCACGTGCCGTGCGCGGACCGCGCAGCCTGGAAGGGCGTCGCCATCTACACCGGCGCGCCGGGCCTCGACGTCGAGACGAAGGCGCCGGTCCTCATCTCGACCGCGTGCGACGACAGCGGGCACGTCGGGAGCATCGCGCTCGTCCCCAGCGGCACGAAGGACGCGCTCGTGAGCGTGCGGGTCGTCGCCGGGCTCACGCGCCCGCCCGACCAGTGCGCGGAGCACGGCTACCAAGGCTGCATCGTCGCGCGCCGCACGCTCAGCTTCATCGCGCACCAGTCGCTCGCGGTAGACGTCGACCTCACCGGCGATTGCGTCGGCCAAGGCTGCGACGCGCTCCACACTTGTCTTCAGGGCTCGTGCCAAGACTCGCGCGTGACCGTCGCGCCGCCGCCCGACGGCGGCGCGCCCAGCGGCCCCACCGTGCGCTGCGGCGACAGCGAGCTGCGCTGTCCGACGACCGGCGCGATCTGCTGCCTCACCGTGACCGACGGCGGGACGACCGGCGCGTGCCTGCCGCCCGAGCAGTGTCCGCCCAAGAGCATCACGCTCCAGTGCGACGACGAGTCCGACTGCACGAGCGGCCTCGACGACGCGGGTCGCGGCCCGCTCTGCTGCGTCTCGTACACCGTGGCGGCCGGCGACAACACGTACAACGCGAACGCCGTGCAGCTCACGCAGTGCCTGCCCTACGCGACGTGCACGGACGGCAAATTCAACGGGACCCTCGGCATGTGCCAGCATCGCTCCGCGTGCTTGGGCGGGACGAGCATTTGCGAGCAAGCCAGCGCGGCGCTCCCCGGCTACTTTTACTGCAAGATCCCGCCGCCGAAGTAAGGACCCGCGGTCAGAACCGCAGGAGCGGCGCCGCCACTTGACCCGGCGCGAGGGTGCCTTGCTTCGGGCTCTTCTCGGTGAGCGCGGCCACCGTGAGCACGGTGCCGCCCACCACGACGGCGCCGAGCCCCGTCCAGAACCACCAGCGCGACGTGAGCGGCACCGACTTGGAGAGGACGAGGCTCACGTCCCGCGTGCTCGCCGGCGCGATGACGAGCGGAACCTGCGCGTCGTCGAACCCCTCGCGCTGCGCGAGCAGCCGGTGCTCGCCGGCGGGAAGGACGACCTCGAGCTTCGGGCTGCTCGTGCCCGCGAGGCGCCCGTCGACGAACACCGCCGCGCCGAGCGGCTCGGTGGAGATGGTCAGCGTGCCGGACTGCGACTTGCGGAGGAGCGTCACCTCGAGCGCGAGCTTGCCGTCCGCAGGGAGGACGACCTCGCTCGCGCGCGTGAAGAACCCGTCCAGCTCGACCTGGAGCGTCGCGGCGCCGGCCGGAAGGCGCAGGTTCGCGGGGAGCGGCGTCGTGCCGATGACGCGATCGCCGAGGAGCACGCGCGCGCCCTCGACGTTGCACGTGAGCGCGAGCGTCGAGACGCGGCGCGCGAGCTGCTTTTGGAGCGACGCGATGTCGCCGACCTTGGCCTTCACCTCCGGCGGCGCCTCGCGCGAGAAGCGCTCGAGCGCGTCGAGCGCGCGCGGAAAATCGCCGAGCAGCTCGTACGCACGGCCGACGCTGTAGAGGAGCGTCACGTCCCCCGGCGCGAGCTCGCGCGCTTGCTCGTAGAGCGCGAGCGCGTCGCGGTAGTGCATTTCGAGCATCGTCTGGTTGGCCTGCGCGCGAAGCTTGACCGAGCGCGCCGCGGGCGAGTCGTCGGCGGCCGGCGCTTCGACGACCGGCGCGGCCTTTGGGGGCGCGGCGCGCGCGGTCGCGGGCAGGAGCGAGACGGCGAGCGCCACCGAGGCGGCGCGAAGGGGGCGCGAGAGGCGTGTGCTCATGGGTTCGGAAAGAAGAGCGGCGGGCTGGTCGCCGCGGCGGACGCGGTCGGCGGCGGGTTCTTGCGGGGCGACGAGGAGGCGGAGGCCGGGCGGACCTTCACGGCGCCAACGCCGCCCAGGCTGCCCGCGGCGCTCGCGAGCGGAAGCGCGGCGGCCTTTGAAGAAGCGCTGGCAGGTGCGATGGCGGAGGGCGGCTCGAGAGGCGTCGTGATCGCGACGAAGCTCGGCGACGGGCGCGGGGGCTCGCTCGTCACGCCGCCGCCGCCGCTCGCGACCGGCGTCGCAGGCGCGCGGCGCGCAAGGAGGACGAGCGCCGCCGCCGCGACGACGAGAGACGCGCCGAGCGTCCACGCGCGGACGCGCGCGTGCGCGCCCGACGCCTCGTCCCCGGGCTTCTTGCCGGCGTCCGGCGTCGACGCGACCGCGAGCTCGGTCTTGGCCTGCGGCTGCACGGACGACGTCGTGTGCAGCACCCTGGGCGTACCCGCCACGTCCGCGTAGCTCTCGAACGGGCGCAGCGCGTCCGCGAGCGCGCGCGGGCTCTGCCACCGCGCCTCCGGATCTTTTGCGAGCGCGCGATCGATCACCATCGCGAGCTCGACGGGGACGTCGGGCCTGTGCACGTGCACGGGTACGACCGCCCGATGGGCGATCGCGAGGACCACCTGGGTGATCGTCCCCTCGAACGGTCGACGCCCGACGAGCATCTCGTAGAGCGTCGCGCCGAGCGCCCACACGTCGGCGCGCTCGTCGACGTTCTTCGACCCCTCGAGCTGCTCGGGCGCCATGTAGAGCGGCGTTCCCACGATCCCCGCGGTCTTCGTGAGGTGCGCGTTCTCGTCGAGGAGATCGCGCGAGATTCCGAAGTCGACCACCTTCACGATGCGCTCGCCGTCCTCCTCCGACAGAAAGAGGTTCGACGGCTTGAGGTCCCGATGGATGAGGCCGGCGTCGTGCGCGGCGGTCACCCCCAGGCACGCCTGCATGAGCCACCGCACCGCCTCTCCGACCGGGAGCGCGCCGCGCTCGACGATCTCGGCGTCCACGCCCTTGCCGCGCAAGAGCTCCATCACGAGGAACGGCGCGCCCTCGGGTGACGTGTCGACGTCGAACACGCGCACGACGTGCCGCGCGCGCAATCGCCCGATGGCGCGCCCCTCGCGCTCGAACCGCGCGATGACCTCCGCGTCCTTCCACAGCTCGCTGCGGAGCACTTTGATCGCGACCTGCTGCTCCAGGCGCACGTGCTCCCCTTCGTAGACGTACGCCATCCCACCGTCGCCGATGAGGCGCGTGAGTCGGTAGCGACCCGCGAGCACGAGGCCGACGGCGAACGGCGGAGTGGACGCGTCCGGCATGTGACGTGGGAGTCAGTCTACCCCTCACGACCGATTTTCGCGATGCGGCTCGACCGCCGCGCGACGCGCTGCAAGGGACACGCCGGGCGGGAGCGGCGCGGCGAACGGCCCCCGCAAGCTCAGGTCTACCCGTTTGGACTGGCCTTGCCCTTGCTTGCGATCCGACCCCGTGGACGAGGAGAGAGCGCAACCGATGAGACGCGATCGGTTCATCCGTGTGCGCGGCGCGCGGCAGAACAACTTGAAGGACGTGAACGTGGACGTCCCGCGCGACGCGCTCGTGGTCTTCACGGGCGTCTCCGGCTCGGGAAAGTCCTCGCTGGCGTTCGGGACGCTCTTTGCCGAGGCGCAGCGCCGGTACCTCGAGTCGGTCGCGCCCTACGCGCGCCGGCTCTTCGACCAGATGATCGTGCCCGACGTCGACGCGATCGACGGCCTGCCGCCCGCGGTGGCGCTGCAGCAGCAGCGCGGCTCGTCGACCTCGCGGTCCTCGGTCGGCAGCGTCACGACGCTCTCCAACTTGCTGCGCATGCTCTACGCGCGCGCGGGAACCTACCCCGCGCGCGCGCCGC
>JAYVXL010000573.1:0-4622 GCA_043785185.1 Myxococcales bacterium | reverse complement strand
CCTGCAGCTGGTCGTAGTGGATCGCGGTGAACGTCATCCCGTTCCACGCGACGTGGATGCTGTCCCCGTTGAGCGTGACGTTGCTCGTGAGCTCGTGCGCGTACGGCCTCGCCGAGCTGCAGCCCGGCTCTCCAAGGAACGTGGCGACGGAGCCCTTCGTGACCCACACCTTGAAGAGCATGATGTGCTCGCTGTTGTTCACCGCGTCGCCCGGCTGCAGATCGATCGCCGGGATGGCCTCGGGTCGCTGTGAAGCTAAAGTATTGCCAGGCTCCGAACGGCGCGCGCGACTACGACAGCGCGTACTCGACGTACTGCAGCCGCCAGAGCAACGCCCAGTCGAACCACCAATCGGCGAATTTGGCGGAAAAAATGCCGGAGCGCGCAGGATCCCCCTCGCGAGGACCCGCGAAGCGCCGCGGAAGGGCGCAGCCGCTCGCGGCACGCGCGGCGCCGCGATCGGTCGACCCGTCCGGTCGCCGGTCAGCCGCCCGTCGGAATGTTCCGGCGCGACGGCGGCGGACCGTGGAGGGAGTCGCGCGCGCTGATGGGGCCGCCCTCCGGCGGTAGCTTTTTCCGCACCTGCTCGGCCAGCTCATCGACGCGCGCGCGCGGCAGCCCGGCGGCGGCGGCCACCTTGTCGACGACCTCGCGCTCCGCGCTCGAGAGCCCCTCGCTCGCGAACGCCACCCCGAGCGCCAGCACGATGCCCTGCTCGACGGCGTCGCAGTCCTTCAGGATCTCCGCCACGAGGCGCGCGCGCGCGTCGACGCCGGCCATCTCGATGACCTCGAGGCTCGCCGCGATCAAGTGCCCGACGACCGCGCCGCTCAGGTGCTCGTCGAGGAGGGCCTCGAACACCTCGCGCAAGGCTTGCTTCTCGGCGTCGTCGACCTTGCCATCGGCGCGCGCGACGAGGACGCCGAGCTCGATGACCGGCGTGGGGTTGTAGCCGCACTGCTCGAAGCGCGTGCACAGCTCGACGATCGCGTCGTCGACGAGGGCGCGGATCTCGGTCACGGGCGGACCTCGGCCGGCGCGGGGATCGAGCTGCGCCGCCCGCTCGAGAGGCCGAGCACCATCTGCGCGCGCAGCGCCCGAAGATCGTCGATCACGACGGACGAGACTCCGGAGGCCATCGCGTCGCGGATCGCGTCGTCGAGCGTCGCCACGCGGCTGCGCTGCATCGCGTTGAGCGAGTAGGTCATCTGCAGGAACGTCTCGAAGAGGTCGCTGAGCTCGTCCCCCTCGCGCAAGCGCTCGCGGGTCGCGAGGCGACCGGTGCCGACCTGCCGGAGCAGGCGCTTCAGCTTGTGCACCGGGCCGACCACGCGATGCGTGATGAGGATGCCCATCGCGCCGAGCAGGACCGCGAGCAAGACGCCCGATACGACGAGCGCCGTCGTGATGCGCGCGCGCTGCCGCACGATCTCTTGCTTGCGCCCGCGGACCTCCTCGAGGTCGCGTTCGGCCTTCTTGTCGGCCTCGGCGTTCGCGTCGTCCATGATTTTCACGAGCTCGGGGTTGTCCGCCGCGGCGAGGACCACGTTCTGGTGCGCGAGCGTCGAGTTCGAGCGGCTCTCGTTCATCGCCCGTTCGGCTTCGGCCACGGCGAGCTGCGCGTAGTCGGTGGCCTCCGCCGCGGTGCGCCCGACCATCGCGCCGAGCACCAGCATCACCGTCAGCACGACGCCCACGAGCAGCGCCGTGTACTTCAGCTGGAAGCGCGGGTTGATGAGGTAGGTGCGCTTGTGCCGCGGCGGACGCGACGTCTCGGTCGGGCGGGATGGCGGGGAGGGCATGGCGCGCCCATGAAGCGTACACCACGGGCGCGCAGGGCCAATTTCGCTGCAATCGGGCGGCGCGGCGGGGGCCGGCCTACCTCTTCGGCGCGGGCTTGGCGGCGTCGGCGGCGCGGGTGGCGTCCGGCGCGCCGGCGTCGGCGGGCCCGGGCGCGGACGCGGTCGCCGACGCGCTCGGGGCGGCGGTCGCCGTGGTGGTCGCGGTCGCGGACGCGGACGGGGGAGGGGTCACGGTCGTCGGCGCCGCGTCGGCGGCGCCCAGGGGCTTGGTGTCGTCGGGGCAGCCGGCGAGGCAGAGCGCCAAGGTCGAGGCGAAGACCGACGCGACGGACGAGACGAGGATGCGCTTCATGGTTCGTGCTCCTTGCGTTGAGCGTTCATCGCCCACGCAAAGGAAGAACGCGCCCCGACGCGCACGTGACCGGTTCGCGACAAAAGAAGACACCCCCGTGAACTTGTCACGAGGGTGTCGCGTCCGTCGCGCGCGGGTACCCGCGTGTCGCGGGCGGCGGGGGGGTACCTTTCAGTCCATCCAGACGATCCGCTGGTCGCACGGCTTCGCGTTCTCGTCGGTGTGCAGTCCGGCGATGCGCATCGGATCACCGTCGATCGACTTGAGCTCGTGCTTGATCTTGGAGGTGATGAGCTCGTGCAGGTTGCCGCTCGCGTAGCTCTGGTGCGTGCCGCCGCAGGAGGAGCCGGGGTCGCCGCCGCCGGTCGACTGCGGGCCTGCGCCGCCCCGGAGGACGAACATGTTCGTGCCGCCGGTGTACTGCGCCATCTGGCGCATGACGACCTGGCCCTGCGCGTCCATGCCGCTCGCCGAGACCGTGAAGAGCTGGATGCCGCGGTGCGCGGCGGTCTTCATGTCCTTTGCGTAGTCGGGGCCGTCTTGGTAGTCGAGGTGCGGCGGCGCGTCGGCGATCACGAAGGCCATGCGCGCGACGGACTCCTCGCTCCACTGAAGCTGCGACACGGCGGTGTGGACGCCGGCGTTCATGTCTTCGGGCGTGTCGCCGCCGCCGCTGGCGTCGATGTGTGAGACCTTCGCGGCGAAGCCCTGCAGATCGGTCGAGAACGGGTAGACCTTCGTGACGAACGGGTCGGTGCGATCCTTGTACTCGACGAGGCCCACGCGCACGCGCGTCTCGCTCGTCTGCAGCTGCTGGGCGACCTTCTGAATCGTCTGGCGGACGGCGCTGATCTCCTCGGCCATCGAGCCGGTGGTGTCGAGGACGAACGCGAGGTCGACGGTGCGCGTCTGGATGGCGGCGCGCTCCTTCTGGAAGCGGAGGTCGACGATGCCGTCCGTGTCGTCCTGCAGCGCGAACTGCTGCGACGTCGTGGCGCCCTCGCAAGAGGCCGACGCCGTGAAGCGGCTTCCCGTGAGGCCCTCGCCCTTCGGGAAGAAGATGGCGTGTCCGCCGGCCGTCGTGAAGAAGCTCGCCTCGTGCTGCTGATCGTCGCTCACGCGCACGCGGCAGCGCGGGACGGGCTTTCCCTGCGCGTCGCGGACGACGAGGAAGCGGCGGAAGCGGAGATCGACGGGGTGGAAGGTGACCTGCTGCGAGCCGAGGAATTTTTGAAAATCGCGGTAGTTCGCGTTGTCGTCCCACTCGCCGGCTTTGACGCCTGCGAACTGCGGCTGGGCGAACGCGATGCCGTCCTCGCGCGCCGCGCTGCCGCTGCCGCCGCCCCACGGGTCGGCCTTGTCGGCGCCGCTGCCGTGCTTCGCGGGGGCCGCCATCGGCGGCGCGGGCGGCGACGCGGCGATCGCGCGGGCGAGCCCGCCGCGGCCCGGGCCGGCAGGCGCGTCCGACGCGGCGGCCGTGGCGGTCGCCAACGTGGCGGGCGCGCCCTTCTCCTTTGCGTCGTCGGCCTTCGCGAGCGGCTCGGCGGGGCCCGGCGCCGTCGCGGGCAGCTTCGTCCCTTCGGTCTGCTCGCGCGGGACCGCGGTGGTCTCGCTCTTGGCGCCGGTCGCGGGAGCCGACGCGGACCTGCAGCCGGCGAAGACGAGGAGGCAGGGAAGGGCGGCAAGCGCGAGACGACTCGTGCGCATGGGAGGGCTCCGGGGAAGGGTCCGCGAGGGACCGGATTTGGGGGGTGCGACGGCCGCGAAGCGCTCAGCGCGCTCCCGCTACCGTGCCCCTACCGACGCGCCTGCGCGCGGAACGATCTACCGCAAGGGCAAAAGACGCAAACGTCCGTAGTCCGGCCAGTTTCGGCCCGTCGCCTCGGCCCGTGGTACGTTTTCGGGCATGGGAGAGCTCTCGCGACCGATCATGACGCCGCTAGGCGTCGTCTACCGCAGCATCTGTTACAACCAGCCCGAAGCGCTGAACTACGGCGAGTGGGCCGCGAAGATGTTCGGCGGCTCGACGTCGGCGTTCCACCAGTTCGGGCCGAGCCCGAAGGGCTTCTTCGAGCCGGGGATGCTCGGCATCGTTCCCGCCGGCGCGAAGTGCGTGAAGAAGTCGAAGGAGCCCGCCGACACCTCCTGGTACCAGGTGCCCGAGCCCGCGTGCATCCTCGTCGACGACACGTCCACGCCGATCGCCCTGTATTTCCCGAACCGCGGAGTGCTCCTCAAGCCGAAGGAGTCGCCGCCGCTCATCGCCTACTGCACGGTCGCGGCGCCCTAATCCGAACGCGTCGTCTCGGTCTCTAGCCTCGCGCCGCGGGCTTCACTTCAGGCAGCGTCAGCGTCGGCATGCTGAGGACTACGGCCGTCCACGTCGGAAAGAGCGTGGCGCCCGGGACGAGCTCCATCGCGAGGGCCATCACGAGGCGCCAGCGAAAGCCGAGCACCATCACCAGGAC
>JAYVXL010000572.1:0-14389 GCA_043785185.1 Myxococcales bacterium | reverse complement strand
CGAGCCCGTCGATCTCGCGCGCGCCGACCTTCTGCACGAGGAAGATCTCGACGCGGCCGCCCGTCTCGGCCTTCACGCCGAGTAGGCGCGCCGGGACGACGCGCGTGTCGTTCAGCACGACGAGCGCGCTGGCGGGGAGGAGCTCGGGCAGCGCCGCGACGGTCGTGTGCACCGGCGCGCCGCCGGCCTCGGGGAGCACCAGCAGGCGCGCCGCTTCGCGGTCGGCCGTCGGCTCTTGGGCGATGCGCTCGGGCGGGAGCGCGTAGTCGAAGACGTCGACCTTCACGGCAGCGGCTATAGCAGGACTTGGCCCCGGCCGTTGCGCGGCTCGCAGGTCCTAACGCGTTTCTCTTCCGAGGCCGCGCGCGCGCGCCGCGGACGGACGCGCTCTACGCGAGATGCGCGCGCCCGGCCGTGCCGATGAGGGCCGTGCGCGAGCTCGGCGGCGCGAGCTTCGCGCGCAGGAAGGCGGCGAGCTCGCCGAGCTCGTACGGCTTGGGCACGAAGCCGACCACGCCGCAGTCCGCGCGCTCAAGTTGGCGCTCCGAGAGGTGGTACGCGCTCGTCAGGACGACGCGCACGTGCGGGTGTGCGCTGCGGACCTTGCGGGCCAGCTCGAGCCCGTTCATGCCCGGCATCATCAGGTCGAACAGGCCCAGCAGAATGTCGTCGTGCTTTGCGAGCGCCGCCATGGCCTCGTCCGCCGAGCGGGCGGTGGCCACGTCGAACCCCTCGATCGACAGGCCCATCGCGAGGACCCGGACCTGATTCTCTTCGTCATCCACCACGAGAACGCGCGCCACGTTGCCTCCGCAGTCCCCCGACTCAGACAGTCTCGGGAGAGCAAAGCCCGGGCCGTCCGCTAGGCCGGGCCACATCCTCGCGATCCCGCCTAGTTGCGTCCCGTCGCGTCGCGACGTTGGCACGCGCGGCATTGCAGATCTGAAGTTCGGACTTCAGAGGTGAACAGCCCGCGGGGGGCGCCTTACCGCATGTCGAAGACGATGCCGAGGCGCGTCATCTTCCGCCACAGGGTGGTCGGTGAGATGGCCAGCACCTCGGCCGCGCGCTCGCGGCTGCCGTCGCACTCGCGCAGCGCCGCTTCGATCGCGCCACGCTCTGCGCTGTCGACGACGTCGGCGAGCGAGCGACCGCCGCCAGGGGCGCCGGCGGTCGGGGTCGGGCGCGTGATGAGGTCGTCGGTGTGGATCATCCCGTTCTGCGCGAGGGCGACGGCCTGCTCGAGCATGTGCTCGAGCTCGCGGATGTTGCCCGGGAAGTCGTAGTGCGTGAGCGCCTCCATCGCGCGCTCGTGGAGCTTCGCGCGGACGCCCATCTTGCGGTTGTGTTTGTCGAGGAAGAAGCTGACGAGGTCCGCGATGTCCTCGCGGCGATCGCGCAGGGGCGGCAGCTGGAAGCGCGCGACGTTGAGGCGGTAGTAGAGGTCCTGTCGGAAGCGCTTCTCGGCGATCGCCGTGAGCAGGTCCTGGTTGGTGGCGGCGATGATGCGCACGTCGACGCGTACGCTCTTGCTCTCACCGACGCGGCGAATCTCGCTCTCCTGGATCGCGCGAAGCAGCTTGGCCTGGAACGAGATCGGCGTCTCGGCGATCTCGTCGAAGAAGATCGTGCCGCCGTCGGCCTCCTCGAACATGCCGCGGCGCGCGCTCATCGCGCCGGTGAACGCGCCCTTGGCGTGGCCGAAGAGCTCGCTCTCGAGGAGCGTCTCGGTGACGGCGGCGCAGTTGACGGGGACGAACGAGCGGTTCGCGCGCTTGCTGTTCGCGTGGATGGCCTTCGCGACGAGCTCCTTCCCTGTGCCGCTCTCGCCGGTGATGAGCACGATGGCGTCGGTCGGCGCGACGCGCACGATCCGGCCGAGCACCTCGCGCACCGAGCGCGAGCGGCCGACGATGTTCTCGAACTTGTAGCGGTCCTTGAACTCCGTCGCGAGGAACGCGACCTCGCCGGCGAGGCGCCGGTTGTCGAGGCCCTTCTGCACCTTCACGAGCAGCTCCTGCTCGGTGAACGGCTTCTGGATGTAGTCGAACGCGCCGAGCCGCATCGCGTCGACGGCGCTCTCGATCGTGCCGTACGCGGTCATCACGATGACCTCGGTCATCGGCTGCGCGTCCTTCACGGCGCGGAGGACCTCGATGCCGTCCTTCGAGCCCATGCGCAGATCGGTGAGGACGACGTCGAACGCGCCGGTCGCGCCGCGCTCGGCGCCCTGCTCGCCGTCGGACGCCTCGTCGACCTCGTAGCCCGCGCCGCGCAGCATCATCGCGAGCGTCGTGCGCATGTTGCGCTGATCGTCGACGATGAGGATTTTCGCCATGACGGCCGCTACCCTAGTTGTTCTGGGCTCCCGCCGCCATCCACGTCCGGATCCGGCTGATGGCGCCATCGGAGAAGACGTAGCTCGCCGGCGCGAGCGGCATGTTGCCGCCCGCTTTGGTGCGGAGCGCGACCAAGAAGAGGACGCTGCTCTCCGGGTCCTTCGTGTCGATGATCGGAGGGTTCGCGGTCGTCAGCCCCCTCCAGCAGCTGTCTTGCGTGTCGCCGCAGACCCAGGTGCTCCCGCCGCCTTGGTCTGCGGATTTGTGGCACGAGCCCGTGCCGCTGCAGCCGGGCCCGCCCTGCACGTGGCCGAAGAAGTCGCGGTACAGGTCCGTCCACGTGGTGCCGCTGCCGGCGTCCACCGGCGGGCCGCTGTCGGGAATGGGCGCGGGGCCGGCCTCGAACAAGTCCGCGCCGCCCTGCACGGCGCCGCCCGCGCTGCCGCACGCGGCGAGCGTGGCGGCGAGGATGACGGCGAGAGGAACCTTGGCGCTGTGGCGGACGCGCGGCATTGGCCCGTCAGTATACAACGCCGAGGAACAAGCGCATCGTCTGCGCCGTCGACGTATCCCAGTTCGGCAAGAGGTTGGTCTGCTCGCCGGGCAGGTACGACAGGCCGCCGAGCGGGAAGAACACGCCGTACTGCAGCATCGCGAAGAAGCCGCCGACCTTCTCCGGATCGTCGTTCAGCGAGCCGTCCTTCGCCTGGTAGTAGAGGCTGAGATCGAGCTCGACGCCGAGGTCGCGCTTGTGGCCGGGCGTCTGGATGAACTGACTCGCGCGGCTCCAGATGATCGCCGCGCCGCCGCCGAATTTCTGGCCGTTCGCGTTCTTCAAGAAGTCGTATTCGACGCTCGGACGGAAATAGTACGCACCCTCGACGCGCGACAGGATGTGGCGGAAGAAGATGAGGTCGACGCGGTAGTCCGGGTGGAAGTGGAAGGTCGAAATGGGGCCGCGCCCGCCGTTCTGCTCGGGCTGCAGGCCGGAGTTGCCCGGCGACAGGCCGCTGACCCACGGGTCGCCGCTCGCCCAGCCGAAGCCGAAGCCCATGCGGAGCTTGTCCTCGATCGCCTTGTACTCGCTCTGCGTCGTGAGGCCGTACTGGCGGATCAGGTACGGGTTCGTGCGGTCCGTCTGCCCCGGGAGCTGCTCGGCGCTGCCGTAGATGGCCGCGGCCTCGGCCTCGAAGCGCAGCTTCTTCCAGAGCACCTGGACCCAGAGGTCCGGGATGATCGCGTACGCGCCGCGGCGCTCGAGCCCGCGATCGGTCGTGCTGCCGTCGTCGCCGGGGAAGGTGAGCGGCGTCTGCGTCGACTGCACGTCGAGGAGCTGCGAGCGGTAGACCCAGTACGTGCCGCCGTTGAGGACGACGTCGCCGCGCGCGAGCGCGAGCTTCTGCATCGCCGGGTTCGTGCGGCGCGCCGCGAAGGCGACCCACTCGTTGGCGTTGGTGAGGTTCGCCGTGTTGTGCGGCTGGCCGCCGTACACGTCGAACGCCGACGCGCTCGTCGGGCCGGTCGAGATGAAGTCCCACGCGCCGCCGAAATAGAGGTCGAGCGCCGGCACGCCCGACACGAACATGATGCGGTCGGTCGTCGTCTGGTAGTCGCTGTCGAGGCCGTCGCCGGAGTTGGCGAGCATGCCGAGGCCCCAGTGGCTGGGCATGCGGCCGAAGCGCAGCTGCCCGACGGGCGTCATGTACTCGGCCCACACGCGCTTGACGTCGATCGAGTTCCGGTAGCCGTTGACGCCCGCCGTCGGCGGGCCCTGCGTCGTCGTGAAGACGCCGAGGGGCGCGTAGCCGCTGTAGCCGCCGGGGCCGTAGCCGTTGCCCGCCGCCCGGATGTTGCCGCTGTTGCCCGGCTTGATCGTGTACGCGTCCGGCGTCGAGCCGAGCACGAGGTTATCGAGCGCGTCGATCTGCGACATGATCCGCAGGTTGTCGGAGATGTGCAGCTCGGGGTTGATGCGGAAGCGGAGATTCGCGCCCGACTGGGTCTTGTCGTAGCAGGGCTGAAGCTGGACCGCGTTCGACGGCCCGCACAGGTTCACATTTCGAATCGTGCCGCTGCTGTCGGAGTAGGACTGATCGAGCGGCTGCCCCCAGAGCTGTTGAACGTCGCCCGGCGCGTTGTGGCGGCCGAGCGCGAAGTTGTGGAACAGCTCGGCGCGGGTGCGGAAGTAGCCGTGCAGCTCGAGGATCGGGCGCGTGTGACCCCACCAGTCTTCGCTGTAGACGTCCGCCGGGCTGCGGCCGATCTCGCCCGCGGTGCCGAGCGATGGGCGCTGCGCGCCCTGCGCGGCGAGCGTCTTGCTGTCGGCGGCCGGGTCGGCCACGACCTGCGCGGCCGCGCCGGGGCCGGCCGATCCCGCGGCCGCGCCGTTTGACGGCGCCGGTGCCGGCGCCGGCGCCGGCGCTGGCATGAGAGGCTCGCGCGAAGACGCGCCGGTCCCCGCGCCTGTAGCAGTCGGCGCCGGCGAGGGGGGCGGCGCGTTCGGATCGGCCGGTTGCTGCGCCGACGCTCCCCCCGCCAAGAGGAGGGCAAACGCGACGGGCGCGAGGAGGCCGAATCCAAGTTTATGGCGGCGTGAGCGCGGGAGCATCGGCCGACCTTGTAACACGGATGGAGGGCAGAAGGGGAAGCGCTCCTTTCACCTTAAGCGCCGCCGTTTCGGGCGCTTGCGGGTCGCGATGGCGAGGACGCCGAGGGCCACGAGGAGCGTCGCGCCGCCCCACGCCGTGACGTCCGGGTGGTGCACGAGCGCGCTCAGCGCGCGGAGCGCGAAGCCGGGCGCCGGCGGGGGAACGAAGTCGCGGGAAAAACGTGCGCTTCGGATGGCCTCGTCGCAGCGCGCGGGGGACGCGCGGTCGACGCAGAGCGCGAAGCAGGACGCGAGCGTCGGCTCGGGCGCGGCGACGAAGCCCTGCGCCGAGCGCGCCGTCCGCGTCGCGCCGTCTGGCCCGGCCCGGCCGGCGTACGTCCGCGACGTGACGGACGGCTCGGCGTGGGTCTCGGTGACGAGGAGCTCGCCCGCGCCGCCGGCGCGGACGGCGACGCCGGCGATCGTCTCGTGCAGCTTGCCGCGCGCGATCCCGTCGGCGTCGGGGGTCCAGCCTCCGGTCGTGACGTCGAAGCACGCGGCGACGAGGTGCGCGGCGCCGTCGCCCGACCGCCACGCCGCCCACGATGCGACCCGCGCGCGCGGCGAGGCGGAGACGTCCGGAGGCCCGAGCCCCTCGTCGGGCACGAAACCCGCGGGACGGGCGATCGCGACCCCCGCCGCGGCCGGCTCGGTCAGCCGCCGAGCTCCTTCAGGAAGGCCTCGACCTCCACGCGCAGCGCGCCGAGCTTCTCCTGCACGCGCGCGCGCGGCACCCCCGCTCCGGAGGCGGGTGCGGGGACCGACTTTGCCGCGGGCGCGGCGTGCGGCGCGCCGAGAAGACCGGCGGTCGCGCTCGCCGTCGGGCTCGCCGTCGGCTCCGCTATCGACGCCGCCGTCGCCGTCACCGTCGAAGGCGACGCCGCTCCCTGCGCCGTAGGCTCGACGCCCGCGCGCAGCAGCCGCTTCTTCGCTCCCGCGATCGTGAAGCCCTCCGAGTACAGCAGATCCCGCACGCGCAGCAGGTTCTCGACGTCCCGCCGCGAGTAGACGCGCTGCCCCTTGGCGCTCTTGGTCGGGCGAATGCTCCGAAACTCGCGCTCCCAATAGCGGAGCACGTGCGGCTCCACGCCGACGAGGCCCGCGACCTCGCCGATGCGGAAATACAGCTTGGGCGGGAGACTCCCCCGCGCCGTCCCGTGGCCAGAACCGTTCGTGCCGCTCATCTTGGTGTGGTTCGCGTTCGCGAGGCGCCGTTACTCTTTGACCAGCGGATCGGCGCCCGGTGCGGCGGCGGCCGGCGTCGCGGCGCCCGTGCCCGTGCCCGTGCCTGCCGGGCTCGCCGCGGCCGGAGCTTGCCCGACGGCCTGCCCGGCCTGCGCGGCTTGGCCGTTGCGAGGGTTCAGCGCCTGCTTGAGGATCTGGCTCGCCTTGAACGTGAGCACGCGGCGCTCGCTGATCTTGATCGGATCCCCCGTCTGCGGGTTGCGCCCCGGCCGTTGGCGCTTGTCGCGCAAGACGAAGTTGCCGAAGCCGCTGATCTTGATCTTCTCCCCGCGACCGAGCGTCTCTTTCATCATCTCGAAAACGAGATCGACGATGTCCGCGGACTCTTTCTTCGAGAAGCCCCCTACACGCGTGTAGAGCGCCTGGACGATCTCTGCCTTGGTCATGAGCGCCGACCGCCTCCCTCTTCGCGTTCGCACACCGGGTGCGCCCGCATGAAGCCGATAGTAAACGCCTATTTCGGCGCGATGCTACCCAAAAGAGCAGCGGCGGCGATTGAGCGTTCTCGCGTGGTCAAGCGGCGAGGTTCTCGGCGCCACCGGCTTCGGCCTCCGCGCCAGGCGCGGGCGGCGGCACGCTGTCGGTGAGGGGCGTGACCGCGGCGTCGGCCGCGCGCCGGCGCGCGAACTGCTCGCTCGCGACGAGCGAGGCGACGTAGCCGTAGCCGATCATGAAGAGCATCGCGAACGGCGTCGCGAACCAGTGACCCGTCTCGAGGGACGCGACGGTGCTCGCGAACGACACGAGGCAGAGCGCGATCTCGGTGAGCGGCAAATCGGCGCGCGCGCGGTAGCGCTGCGTGCCGCCGCCGGTCGACGACAAGACGCCGGCCTTCGGCGTGCGGACGAACTCGCCGGCCATGTTGCCGAGGCCGTCGAACACCGCGCGCGTCAGGTGCGGCGCGAGGCCGGCGCCGAGCGCGAGCAGCGCGGGGAGCTGGCGGATCGCGCCCAAGCGGCTGCGGCCCTGCGCGGCCTCGGCCATGGCGTAGAACGCGGCGAGCGAGCCGGTCGTGCCGATGCACAGCGGCAGATCGATGAGGATCATCGCCTGCGCGTTCGTCGCCGGCATCAGGATGAGCGCCGGCAGGAGCAGCACGCTCAGGATGACCATGAGCGGGTACGCGAAGTGCGGCGTGAGGTGAAAGAACGCCTCGAGGCGCTGGGGCAGCGTGAGGGGCGACGTCATCACGCGCCTCATCAGCTTGCGCGACGTCTGCACGGTGCCCTTCGCCCAGCGGAACTGCTGCGCGCGGAAGGCGCTCACGTCCTCCGGCAGCTCGGCCGGGGTGACGACGTCCTCGCGGTAGATGAACTTCCAGCCGGCCATCTGCGCGCGGTAAGAGAGGTCGAGATCCTCGGTCAGCGTGTCGTGCTGCCACCCGCCGCTCGTCTCGATCGCCGTCTTGCGCCACATGCCGCCGGTGCCCGAAAAGTTGAAGAGCCAGCCCGCCGCCGCGCGCGCGCGGTTCTCGACGAGGTGGTGGCCGTCCAGCATGAGGGCCTGCGTGCGCGTGAGCAGCGAGTGCTCGCGGTTCAGGTGACCCCAGCGCGCCTGCACCATGCCGATGCTCGAGTCGCCGACGAAGTGCGGCACGAGGTTCTGGAGAAAATCCGCCTGCGGAAGGAAGTCCGCGTCGAAGATCGCGAGGAGCTCGCCCTTGGCGACCTTGAGCCCGGCGTCGAGCGCGCCGGCTTTGTAGCCGGTGCGATCGGTGCGGTGGATGTAGACGATGTCGAGCTCCGGCATGCTCTCGCGGATTTTCGCGAGGTGCCCGCGGACGATCGACCCGGTCTCGTCGGTCGAGTCGTCGAGGACCTGGATTTCGAGCCGCGCGCGCGGGTATTGGATGCCTGCGACGTAGTCGATGAGGCGCGTCGCGACCGTCGCTTCGTTGTAGAGCGGGAGCTGGATCGTGACGATCGGCAGCTTCGCCGCGCCCTCCTCACCGAGCGCCGCGAGATCGAGCGGCGGCGCGCTGTCCTGCATCGCGCGGAGGCGACGCGAGAGGCGCCAGCAGGTAAAGACCAGGTGCGACCGGTGCAAGCCGTACATCGCGAGCAAGCCGAGAACCGCGAAATAGGCCACGCAAAGGGCAACGTGCATAGGGCGGGAGTGTTGCACCCACCCCGGCGCCTTTTGTCACCCACTTGTAATTCGTTGCACGGACTTGTGCCGATCGCGGCGCATCCGCGCTCACTTTTTGGCGTCGAGATCGTAGTTGTAGTAGCCGCCGACGCCGAGGAACACGAACGTGTGCACAGCGGTGTTCGCGATGTCCGCGCTCGTCGTCTGCCTCGGCGAGGTCACGTCCTCTTTGTTGAACGCGCCGATCCCGAAGCTGGCCTTGGGGATGAATCGAAGGAAGCGGCCGGCCTTCACGAAGATGCCCGCGCCGGCCTCCAGCTCGACGCCCTTCACGACGTCGGAGTACGCGCTGTCGAAGGCGGTGCCCGTGTAGTCGATCGACGCGATGAGCCAGCGGTAGCCCGCGCCGATCTCGCCATAGAAGCCGACGCCGTCGGGGTTCGAGATGAACGCGATGCGCGCGTCGACGAGGTTGCTCGAGATGGACGTCGAGTTCGTGCCGACGACGCCGTTCGAGCCGGTCACGGCCCCGACCTTGTCGCCCTTGCCGTAGACGCCGTGCTCGAAGCCGACGCCGACGAAGAAGCGGCGCGCGAAGCGCAGGCCGCCTTCGAGGCCGATGGCGCCGCCGACGGTCGCGATGTCGCTCATCGCCAGGTCCGTCGTGCCGGTGCTGGTCGGGCTCGAGGAGGGGATCTTCGCGACCGAGCCCGTCGGGAACATCACCCCGAGGCGGACGCCGCCGAGGAGGGACAGCTGCGATTTCTTCTCGGTCTCCCACGCCGCAGGGTCCGTCGTCGGCGTCGGCGCCGGCGGCGTAGGCTGCGCGGTGTACGCGGGCGGCGGCTCGCCGGTCGTCGGCGGAGGCGGCGTCACCGGAGCCGGCGCGTAGACCACGCCGCCCTGCGCCGACAGCGTGATCGGCAGCGCCTTGGTCTCGCGCTCCTTGATGTTCAGCGGCACCTCTTGCCGCGCGTAGCCGGGCGCGAAGACGGCGATCTTGTGCGCGCCTGGATCGATCGGGCGTGAGACGCCGACGAGCGCCGTGTTCATCGCGACGCCGTCGATCTGCACCTGGAGGTTGGCGACGTTCTGCGGCGTGACGTCGATCTTCACCGTCGGGATCCGCGGCTCGACCTGCGCGAGCTCGGCGGCGCCCTGGTCGCGCGCCTGCGTGAACGCCGCGGGCGACCCGGCGGGGAGCGGCGTCCGGACGAGCGTGCGGTACGTCTCTGCGCCCTCGACGAGCTGGCCGGTCGCGATCTGGCACTCGGCGACGTGGAGCAGGTGCGTTGGCGCGCTGAAGATGCGCTGCGCGCGCGAGAAGCGGTCGAGGGCGTCGGTGAACTTGCCCTCGTTCTGGAGCTTCACGCCCTCGAAGAACAGATCGCGCGCGGCGGCGCGATCTGCGTCGCTGACCTGGGCGTGTGCCACGCGCGGCGCGAAGGTCGTGAGCGGCGACGCCGCGAGGAAGAGACAGACAAAGAGACGGTTCCGCATGAAGTTCCCTGGCCCTCGTTGAACGGGGGCGAGACTACATCATTCTCGTGAATCCCGTCGCGACGCCGGCGCTCAGTATCCGGGATCTTGCGGGGTCACGACGGGCTTCGGCGTCGGCGGCGTCGCGGTCGCCGGCGCGGGCAGCGGCGGTACCACGCCGCTGGCGCCGGGCTTCGGCGGCGGCGGTTTGTTCGGGCGGACGCCGCCGTGGCCGGGCTTCGGCGCCAGCGGAACGGGCGGGACCTGGGCGAGGGCGCCGGCGTCCGCCGCGTCGTTCGCGCCGCTCGTGCTCAGCGGCGCAGTGCTCGGCGGCGTGGCGGTCGCCGGCGGCGGCGTGGCCGGCGGCGCGTGGATCATGGCGGCGCCGCTGGACGCGGAGGTCGCGGTCGACCCTCCCGACGGCGCGCGCCGCAGGAACATCACGAGCCCGGCCGCGACGCCGAGGCCGACCACCGCCGCGACGATTGACGCGACGATGACGCCGCCGCGCCCGGACGGCGCCGGCGTATGCGCGGACGCCGTGAACGGCGCGCTCGTCCCCGAGGCGACCTGCGCGAACGCGCCGGAGCTCGGCTGACCCTGGGCGTACTGGCCGCCGCTGCCGCCGCTTCCTGGATATGCCGGAGGCGGAGCCGAGCGCGGGCGCGGCGTCGCGTTGCCGCCGGGCGTGAAGCCGGGGCGGTTCAAGAGATCGCCGCCGGAGGCCGCCGCCGTCGCCGCGTACGCGGTCGGCACCGGCGCCTCGACGTTCACGCCGCCGCGCCGCACGGTGATCCCGGCGGCGTACGCCAGCGCGTCGGAGAGCTCTTGCACCGTCGCGAAGCGCCGCTCGGGGTCGCGATCGAGCGCGCGCGCGAACCACTGATCGAACGAGTGCGGCAAGCCCGGCAGAAACTGCGACGGGACCGGCAGCGGCGAGGTGCAGATCTTCACGAGGAGATCGCCGACGCTCTCGCCCTCGAACGGCAGAACGCCGGTCACGCATTTGTACGCGATGACGCCGAGCGACCAGATGTCCGTGCGGTGATCGACGATCTTGAGCCCGCGCGCCTGCTCGGGCGACATGTAAAATGGCGTGCCGAGCACCGAGCCCGTCTTCGTGCTCGACGACACGCCTCCGCTACCGCCGGGCGTCGACCCCGGCGGCCCCTTCATCTTCGCGATGCCGAAGTCGAGGACCTTGGCGACCTCGTCGTCGTCATCCAGCGACTTCACGAGGAAGATGTTCTCGGGCTTGAGATCGCGGTGGATGACGCCCTGCTCGTGCGCGCGCGCGAGACCGCGGCACACCTGCTGGAGGACGCGCGCCGTCTCCTGAAGGGACATGCGCCCCATGCGCTCGATGCGCTTGTCGAGCGGCTCGCCCGCCAAGAACTCCATGACGATGTACGGCTTGCCGTCGTCGGTGACGCCGTGGTCGAAGATCTGGATCGCGTGCTTGCTCTGGATGCGCGCGGCGGCGTGCGCCTCGTTGTCGAAGCGCTGCCGCGCCTCCTGGCTGTTGGCGTAGTCGGCCTCGATGAACTTGATCGCGACGCGCGTGCCGAGGCTGGAGTGGCGCCCCTCCCAGACGCTGCCCATGCCGCCTCGACCGATGAGGCCGACGAGGTGGTACTTGCCGGCGATGAGGCCGAGGCTCGGCGGCGGCTCGTTTTCGTGCATCACAGGACAACTACCCCCGAGCGTTCGACGCGGCCCGAGACCCGCGCATTCCAAGCAACTCGAATCACGAGCGTATCGTGGGGGGCGGCCCCCGGCAAGGAGGCGCCGCTTTGCCGGCGGCAGCGTCGACACTGGACGGCGATGCGGGTAGGACGTCCGCGATGGCAGCGTCCTTACCCCCGGCCGGCGCCGAGAACGTCCTCTACCTCATCGACCTGTCCGGCTACGTCTTTCGCGCCTACCACGCGATCGCGCCGCTCTCGAGCTCCAAGGGGGAGCCGACCCACGCGGTCATGGGTACCGTGAACATGCTGCAGAAGGTGGTGAACGAGCGCCGCCCGCACATGCTCGCGGTCGCGATGGACTCGCGGGGGCAGAGCTTCCGTAAGCAGATCGATGAGCGCTACAAGGCGACGCGGCCGGTGCCGCCGCCGGACCTCGGCCCGCAGATGGCCCGCGCCGAGGAGATCGTCCGCGCCTACAACATCCCCATCCACAAGGCCGACGGCGTGGAGGCCGACGACCTCATCGCCTGCGCCGTCGCCCTCGGCGAAAAGAACGGCCTCAAGGTCGTCATCGTGAGCGCCGACAAGGACCTGATGCAGCTCGTCCACGACGGCGACGAGCAGGTCGTCCTCTGGGACTCGATGCGCGACAAGGTGTACGGGCCCGACGAGGTGCGCGCGAAGTTCGGCGTGCCCCCGAGCAAGCTGCGCGATCTGCTCGCGCTCACGGGCGACACGTCGGACAACGTCCCAGGCGTCCCCAGCGTGGGGCCCAAGACCGCCGCCGATCTCTTGAACGAGCACGGCACGCTCGAGGAGCTGTACGCAAACCTGGACAAGGTGAAGCGCCCGAAGCTCCGCGAGACGCTGCAGACCTACGAGGCCGACGCGCGCATCTCGCAGCGGCTCGTCACGTTGCGGCGCGATCTCGACGTGGACTTCGACCTCGCGCACCTCACCTACGGCGGCGCGAATCCGGTGGAGCTTCGGCGCCTGTTCACCGAGCTCGAGTTCACGCGGCTGCTCGACACAGTGAAGGCCGAGGTGAAGGTCACGCGCACGTACGCGACGGTGACCGACGAAGGCGAGCTCGCGGCGGCGATGGAGCGCGCGCGCCAGACGGGCACCCTCGGCGTCGCCGTCGCGGGCACGAGCTCCGAGGCGGTGCGCTCGGAGATCCTCGGCGTCGCGCTGTCGACGGCCCCCGGCGAGGGGCTCTACGTGCCGATCGCGCACCGCTACCTCGGCGTGCCGAAGCAGCTCGCGTGGAGCGTGGTCCGCGACGCGCTCGCGCCGGTGCTCGCCGACCCGAAGGTCACGAAGGTCGGGCACGGCCTGAAGCACGCGGCGATCGTCCTCGAGTTGCATGGTGCACGCATCGAAGGCCCGGTCTTCGACACCCAGCTCGCCAACTACGTGCTCGACCCCGAGGCGCCGGGCTCGCTGAAGGAGCTCGCGCGACGCGAGCTGAACGCGGCGGTGGAGCGCTACGAGGACGTGCCGGCCAAGGCGCGCGCGACGCAGGTGCCGTTCGAGCAGCTCGACGTCGAGCGCGCGACCACGTTCGCCGCCGCCGACGCGGAGATCGCCGTGACGCTCGCCGCGCGCTTCGCGCCGCGGGTCGAGAGCGAGGGTCTCGGGCCGCTCTTCCGCGACGTCGAGCTGCCGCTCCTGCGCGTGCTCGCGAAGATGGAGGAGGCCGGCGTGCTCGTCGACGTCGCCGTCCTCGCCAAGGTGAGCAAGCGACTCGAGATCGAGCTGCGCGACCTCGAGGCGGAGGCGAAGAAGATCGCGGGCCGCGACTTCGCCATCCGCTCGCGCGACCAGCTCGAGGAGATCCTCTTCGACGAGCTGAAGCTCCGCGTCGTGAAGCGCACGCCGAAGGGCGGCCGCTCGACGGACGCGGAGGTGCTCGAGGCGCTCGCCGACGAGCACGCGCTGCCGAAGGTCATCGTCCAGTACCGCGAGCTCGACAAGCTGAAGGGCACCTACCTCGACGCGCTCCCGCGCTGCGTCAACCCGAAGACCGGCCGCATCCACACCCGCTACGACCAGGCCGTCGCGGCGACGGGGCGCCTGTCGTCGAGCGACCCGAACCTGCAAAATATCCCCATTCGCACCGAGGTCGGGCGCGAGATCCGCGCCGCGTTCATCGCGCGCCCGGGGTGCCGCGTCGTGAGCGCCGACTACTCGCAGATCGAGCTGCGCATCCTCGCGCATCTGGCCGAGGACGCGCAGCTCATCGAGGCGTTCCGCACGGGCGACGACGTGCACACGTACACGGCGTCGCTCGTCTTCGGCGTCCCGAAGGGCGAGGTCACGCGCGACATGCGCAGCAAGGTGAAGGCGATCAACTTCGGCGTCATCTACGGCATGGGCGACTCGGCGCTCGCCAAGCAGATCGGCACGACGCGCGACGAGGCCGCGCGCTTCATCGAGGCGTACTTCGACCGCTACCGAGGCGTCGCCCGCTTCCTCGAGAAGACGGTGGAGCAGGCCAAGAAGGGCGAGGCGGTGCGCACGCTGCTCGGGCGGCGCCGCTTCTTGCCGAACCTGCACTCGCCGAACCGGGGTCTCCGCTTCGAGGCCGAGCGCGTCGCCAAGAACACGCCGATTCAGGGGACGGCGGCGGACATCCTGAAGGTCGCGATGGTCCAGCTCGGCGGGGGCGAGGTCGTCCCAGGCGCGCGGATGATCCTGACCGTCCACGACGAGCTCGTCTTCGAGGTGCCGGAGGCGCACGTGAAGTCGGCGATGGGGCGCATCAAGGAGTCGATGGAGTCGGCGATGAAGCTGTCGGTGCCGCTCGTCGTCGAGGTCGGCGAGGGCGCGACGTGGGCGGCGGCGCACTGAGCTGAGGGGAGCGGCCCCGGCGCCCTCCAGCTCACGCGCGGCGTCGTCGG